>JANNFA010000278.1:0-4758 GCA_031379345.1 Candidatus Omnitrophota bacterium
TACCTTATTTCCAAACAGCTGGAGGTGGAAATAGCTGTGGACGGCATAGAGGCCTTGGCGAAAATAAACTCATCGGTACCGGATTTAATTCTTTTGGATGTCATGATGCCTCGGCTTGACGGGTATGGCTTTATCCGAGAACTGAAGAAAGATACAAAGATGCGTGGTCTTCCGGTGGTGGTGCTGACTGCCCGCGAAATGATGCGCGATGTTTTTGCGCATGAGGGAGTGAGGGATTTTATCGCAAAACCCTACGATCCAGCCGACCTTTACAAGGTTATCACCAAATACCTTTAAGCATCTCGATGAACGATTCTATCCTGGATGCGAAGAGCTATGGAGCCTTCAGGAAGGCGCTTGCCGCATCCGGTTGCATGCGTTGTGGTCTTTCTGCCGGTCGGACGCAGATCGTGGTGGATAGGGGGAATCCAGAGGCTAGGGTTCTATTCATCGGAGAAGCCCCCGGAGAAAAGGAAGACCTTCAGGGCAAGGCATTCGTAGGCCGTTCTGGGCGGCTCTTAGACGGGATGCTGTCGGCGTTAGCCTTTGACACAAACCGCGACGCGCTTATCGCAAACGTTGTAAAGTGTAGGCCGCCCGCCAACCGCGCGCCCCTCCCCGAGGAGGCCGCGACCTGCCTACCTTATCTACATAAACAGATCGCGTTGGTGCGTCCAAAATGGATGGTCCTCCTGGGGGCGACCGCTTTGCGCCGCCTCATCCCCGAAAAAAAATCATTTTCTATGCAAAAAGAAGCGGGGCGGTTTTTTAAGCACGCCCTCTACCCGGGAGTTCAGTTGTACGTTCTGTACCACCCGGCGTATATTTTACGAGATGGCCGTAAAAAACCGCTCATGGAACAGCATTTGAAAAAGTTCGTGGAGAGTTGGCGTGCTGGCTGATAGAATCTGAACAAAGAGGAAAATAAACAATGATAGATCATCTGAAGAAGGCCGGTTGGGCATTGCTGTTGTTTGTTTGTAGCGCTTCGACTGTTTTTGCGGCGGGAGAGGCGGCTAGTCGTCCTGCCGTCAAAAAGGACTTGGTTGGAACCTGGGAGATGGTGTCGGTACGCCCGATCCATGAGCCGAGCAATCCCGTGTTCTATGCTTACCAGCGCTATGTCTTTAATTCTGACGCTAGCATGAAGTATATGGTATCGGACAAGCCATTTACCAAGGAATGGCTTGATAAATTCGTGAAGCAGCCACGTGAGATCGATTTCCGTGTGGATAGCAAGGGCGTGCTTTTCATGATCTGGCAGAACAAGCCTCACCAAGAAATGGCAATATGTGCGTATGTATTAAAAGATGTGCCAGCGGAGGTCTTGGCGAAGGTTCCGGCAGATATAAGGAAGGGCCTGCCTAAAAAGGGCGACCTAACCCTTAGTTTTTTGAACAGCCAAGGTAAGATCGCCTATCAAAAAGTGCTCACGAGGGTTGGGTGACCGAAAAAAGACGCGCGCCTCGACTCTATAGACGTTTCATCCTCCGTGCGGCTGCCTTCGGCGAGAGGCCGCTTCGGTGGAGCTTGGTCACCATCCACAACCTGAGCGCAGACGGCGCCTTATTTACCTATGACCGCCGCGCATACCCGGGGATGCTGCTGCATCTCAAAATAGATTTTCCTGATCGCGTGATCGAGTGTATGGGTCGAGTCGTCCGGGTCGGGGGCGCCCACGAAGGCACGCATCATGATGTGGCTGTGCGCTTGGAGGGCATCCAATCCGATGAGCATGCCTATATCGATAGTTTTATCCGTCAACATCTCCCTTAACGTGCCAGCGCCTTATAAGCTGATCCTCTTTGATCTTGATGGCACTCTCGTCGATACCGTGGATGACATCACTTATTACGTCAACGAGGTGCTTCGCGAAAGAGGGTATGTGAGTGCCTCGGTGGCTCAGGTTAAAGAGGCGATAGGGTGGGGAGTGCCAGAGCTTTTGAAAATACTTGCACCGGCGTTTTGTGCCGACCCTGCTGGCTTGGAGATGGCCGTGATGGCATTCAAAGAGCGCTATCGTGAAAACCCGGTGCGCACAACCTGCCCTTTTCCAAATGTGATCGAGGTTTTAGAAGGGCCGCTAAAAAAAACACAGAAGGCAATCATCACCAACAAACCTCAAGACATCGCCCTTCGCGTGTTGGACAAGCTCAATATGAGGCGCTATTTTGGGGACGTGATCGGTACGCAAGGAGATTTTCCTCCAAAGCCAGATCCCGCCTCCGCACTGCATCTCATGAGACGGTTCAGGGCTCCGGCGGAAACAACAGTTTACGTCGGAGACAGTGCTGTGGATGCGGAAACAAGCGCGGTGGCCGGAGTCGATTTCGTATGGATGGAGTATGGCTATCAGAAATTTGGTGCGGCGACTCCGCGCTACCGGTTTTCAAGCGCGGCGGATTGGGGTATTTTGGTCAGCTGATGGCGGGGAAGTGCGAGGCGTGATCTCGCACCCATTGCGAGGCAGCCTCTTCTTCGGATACCTCATGACCGAGTTCACGGGAGATTGTTTTCTGGAACTCCATGATCTCCAATACCTCTTCCGCAAGGCGCGCCTTAAAAGCACTTGGAAAATCAATAAACGTGACACCGGTAAAATAGCGGGCCGTTTTACGGTCCTCACGTGAATAGGCCACTCTTGCGCGCAGTTCGAATAGTTTTTCTTTTACCGGGATCGTGATGTCTAAAAGCGAGCCTCGCGAAAGCTTTCTCGGCCAAATAAAATTCAAACCTCCCAGCGAGAGATCTTGGCTGATTACAGACGCGCTTAGGGTGTTTTTGGCCGGCCTCAAGCGCAACGGCACTTGGATCGGATGACGAAAGTAATTACGCCGTTCTTTCCCCGGGTTGTCCATGACCTTATTATAGACCTCCTTTTTTTGTTTGTGATATTTTTTCTGAGACGGACGCCACCTGGAGAGCCTCGCTCCCAGTCAAATAATTAATAGAATAAATATATAGATAATATTGATAATATATTCATGCCGGCACTTGAAGAGCTATGGGGTTAGTGGCATACTTCGGTTAGGAGATGCAAATGGATAAGCTGTTCGCCATTAGTGAATTGAAATTAAAAGATTTTCTTCCGTTGAGAAAAATGATGGCCGGACAATTTTTTTTGGGCTATAATAGCAAAACTTTTAAAAAGAAACATAATTACAACGATCGGGGGGGTTGTGGAAAATAACCATTTTAAAAGCCGTTTTACTCCTGTTTTTAAAATCATCACCTTCGCCCTCCTCGGAACCTTCCTTAGTAGAGACCTTCTCTGGGCCGCTGATTACGGAGTTGTGTCCAACAAACTCAAAAAAGATCAGGATCGGACCGCGACTGGTTTTGCGCCAGCTTATGTTGCAGAGCAGCAGCACAAACATGACCAGTTTGTTCAGGAAAAAAATGATGCGCTGGTGATTAGCAAATCAGTGGACCGTGCGTTTACCGATAAAGTCCGCGAAGTTCATGGGCAAGAATTGGTCGCTGCTGTCGCCGAGACCACGGCGGTGGCTGAACAGCCGGGACGAAGCGGATCGGGTGAGGAGTCTTTGATGAGGAGCACGGTGGAGACCCAGAATGGCGTCCTCCGTATTAATTTCTATAAGTATGATGAACGTGGAAGGCTGAGCTCCATCCACTCGCACAATGCAACGGAGTTTCAGGGGAACAAGGACGTCGATAAAATTGTGAGCGCCGCAAAGGATCTTGGCGACGGAACAAGGGGGACTCAGCGGAATCTTGACCGTGCTTCTATTACGGATGAAAGCCAGTCCAACGTTACTTTTTTCAACCGGGATTCCCAGGCGACGCACTCTGCATCCAATCTAGATTCCCGTAGTAAGGCTGTGGGTCAGATCACTGTTTTTGAACGTGGGGCAGATGGGGAGACGAAGCGCGCACTTTCCTATAATACGGAGAACACTGTAGAAAACCAATTGGATCGTTTCGCTAATGGAAAATCGCTGAGCAGTCTTCTTGAAAGCCAGCTTAACTCGGTAGAGGAGTATGGAAAGCTAGGAGAAGGGCGAAAGGCGAAGAACGTCGTTATGTCCCAAACCGACAAAATCAGCGGCCTTATCACGAAGTATGTGTACAACGATAAAAAGGACCTTACCAACAGTGTGACGGAGAATAAGGATGGGAAGGTCATAAGAGAAAGCGAATATAGCCAAATTGGGGATTCCCAGCCCGCAGTGAGCAAGGTCACGGAAAAGCTGCGCGGCACGTCCACGACGTATGCCTATTCAAGCGAGGGAGTTTTGAAGGGAACTAAGGCGTATAACCGGGATGGAGCCACCCTTCGTGAGGATGACTATATACAGGGGGCGGATGGCGAGGCTCGCGTGTCGATCTCGAAGGACACGCTTACAGGATTGAGTACACAGTATACCTATGACACAAAGAACAAGGAATTGCAGGCGATAACCCAGACCAATAAGGACGGTGTGAAGCTTGTCCAATCGGAAGTGAAGCGGCTCACATTCAATAACGATAGGATCGTGAAGAGTCATAACCTGATGGATGGGACGACTCAGGTGTATACCTACAAAGAGGGCGGGTCCAGCGCCTTAGAAAAAGTGGTTACCGAGAATGACAAGGGTCTCGCGATAAGTGAGAGCCTGTACGAGCTGGGGCCGCATGACCAGGAAAGGATCGCCTCGCAGAAGGATCTGATGAACGGCAACCAAACTAGCTTCCTATATAGTGAGGCAGGCGAACTCACGCAGTCTGCAACAAAGAACGAGGCCGGGGCTCTCATCG
>JANNFA010000006.1:0-11077 GCA_031379345.1 Candidatus Omnitrophota bacterium
AAGGCTCCTGGCCGAGCCCTCCCTCTTATTATTCATCGGTTTCATCTTTCGAAGAGCAGCTTTAAATTCATGGACTACGATATCCAAGAAACTGGTTTCGTGATTGAACTTGATCAGATCGAGGCCGTGGTCGGCAATATCTCGTTTCCGGCGGTTTCCTCCAAAACGAACTATAAGATCGATGCACGTCTTCTTCAGGGCAGACAACAGCGCCCGGCTCAGCTAAATATCGCGGGCTGGACGCAAATCGCCGATTACGAGACGGATGCCCAGCTGCGCGCGACAGACCTTTCGCTGCCCTATTTCCGTCCGTATTATGGGCAGGTCACTCCCGCTGAGATCGAAGAGGGCCGTTTGTCCAGCCGTGCGGCCCTACGAATTCACGACCGTCTATTCATAGCCGATGTGGATTTGGAGCTTATCGGGCTTTATTTCAAGGACTATGAAGAAGGGGGGGAGCTCTTTGGGCTTAAGGCGGACCAGATACTTCCGTTCTTGAAAGACTCGGCGGGCCGCCTGCAGTTCCATATTGTTCTCCAGTGGAACCTGAATGACCATGGTCTTGAAAAACGAGGAGTGATTCGCCGGGCTATCGAGCAATCTCTCAAAAAGACGCTTTTAGGGAATGTCGGCGGTATCCTCGAAAAGACTCTTCAGAAGTTTACCGATCCGGATGGGGGGCTGTCCAAGGACGATTTAGACGATACGCTTAAGAAAGTGAAGAAACTGTTCCGATAGGGTACAATGAGTTCCCTTTTTGGTAGGCGTAGCTCAGCTGGTTAGAGCGTCTGACTGTGGCTCAGAAGGTCGCGGGTTCAAATCCCGTCGCTTACCCCATTTTTTCTTTGGCGCCATAAGTTATGCGATCTATTTATCGATAGCGGCAGGGATTCGGTAGAATGGCTTAATCGACCTAGACGACTGATAGAAATGAATCAAAATACTTATTTTTAGATAAGTAACATAAAAACAAAATTTTTAAGACAAAATACCTGTTCAAAAAGACCATCCGATTTGGTACAATCCGCGTCTCAATAAATGAGCCTACGCAAGTTTGTTTGAGCAATAAAACAGAATAAACAAGGAGTAATACATGAAAATGAGCCATAAGATTGTCGCTCTTTTCTCCTTTGCAGTGCTGGCCGTTTCTATGCCGGCTCTGGCGGGAGATTGGACGGATAAAAGTGTGCATGACCCAGGTGAATTGAATACTTACAAGCGTCCGAACCAGAAATCGTTCACCGGGCCTTTTGACTATAGCCCGATGGCCGCTGTCCACTCGACGCCCGCGCCCTCACCGGCCGGAAAGTGCAATCAGTACACATTCGATGCCACCAAGTCTTTCGACGTAGACCGCCAGAAGCTGTCGGTCATGTGGGATTTCGGTGATGGAACGACCAGCGACCAGGCTGTGGTCACCAAGACCTATGAAAAGGCCGGTGATTACAATGTGGCTCTGACCGTCAAAGATAACTCCGGTCAAGAGTGCGACACCAACAGCACTTCCACCAAGGTGTCTGTAAACTTCCCGCCCACCTGCTCGGCAGGTGATGCGAAACAGTCTTGCGTCGGAGAGAATGTTTCTTTTGATGCCTCCGCCTCCACCGCTTCGGGTCCTGCGACCTACAAGTGGGATTTCGGTGACGGCAGCATGGGAGAAGGCATGCAAGCCTCTCACGCTTATGAGCAGGCCGGCAGCTACCGCGTCCGCCTCATGATCGACGATGGCAAAGCCACTCAATGCTCTTTGGCCTCCTGCGGCACCACGGTCAACGTGGCTGAACGCGTGACGGTCGACCTGACCGGCCCTGATGCTACCTGCACAGGCCGCACGGCGTCCTTCAATGCCAATGGCTCTGGCAATGCGAAGTATCATTGGGATTTCGGTGATGGAGTCGTCTCTGACGGCGGATCCAGCGCCAGCCACCGCTATGAAAAAGGCGGCAGCTACACGGTCACCGTCACAGCCGACAACGGTTCGGGCTCTTCTTGCTCGGTCGCCACGGCATCCCACCCCATCAAAGTCAGCAGCGCTCCGATCGCCGATGCAGGCGAGAACGTGGCCTGCTGTGTCGGAAAGTCGACCAGCTTTGATGCTTCAGGATCCAAGGCTACGGATGGCGGGTCTCTGACATATCACTGGGATTTCGGTGATGGCCAGACTTCTGACGAGAAGACCACTACCCACGTCTACGAGAAGAACGGCAACTATCGCGTTGCTCTCACTGTGAAAGACGATTCCGGTTCTGAATGTGGCATTGCGAGCGACTCCTTCGTCGCCAACGTGAATGCGACGCCAGAAGCGGTCATTCAAGTAAGGTAAGGATCTAGAAGTCTGAATGGGAAACGGGCGTAACCCGCTCGTTTCCCATTCTTTTATATTAAGGAGCCTTCCCTCATGAAGAAATTTCTTCTCGGTTTCGTTATTCTCATTGTCTTCGCGGCAGCCGCTCTCGCCGTATTTCTGTCAACATTCGATTTGAACCGTTACAAGCCGATGATCACCCAAAAAGCCTCACAAGCTCTCGGTGCTCCGGTGGAATTGGGGCGTCTCTCGCTGGCTTGGAAGAGCGGCGTTGTCTTGCGTATTCAAGACCTTCTCGTCTACACGAACTCCACTCCCCGCACCGCCAGTGCCAAATTAAAAGAAGCCGCTGTCTACGTGAAGCTGGGACCTCTCTTGAATAAGGAACTCCAGGTCACCTCGATCGTCCTTATCGAGCCACAAGTGATTCTCGTGAAGACTCCGGATGGAAAAATTGGCTTGAAAGACGCCAATATCCCGCAAACCTCTAACACGAGTCCTGCCGGTGCGTCCAATGGAATGGCGATGCCGGCGCCCACCGTGAAGATCGATCTTTTTCAGGTGCGAAGCGGCGCGGTTCGTTTCCAGGACCTCACGGCTAATCCCCCTCTCGACCTTACCGTGAAGAACGTGGATGTGGATGTGAAGAACTTTTCCCTGACCGATGCATTTTCGTTCGTCATGCGTGGCTCGCTTTTCAGTGCGAAACAGAACCTGCAGGCTGAAGGCATGGTGAGTCTGCCGCAGGCAGGGAAAGGCGGCTACGTGAAAAATGCCGTATTCAAAACCGATCTTTCTAGTCTAAATCTCGCGGAGACAGAACGCGCGTTCCCGGCCGCGAAGTCCGCCGGTCTTGAAGAATTGCGCGGTATTCTTGAGACGAAGCTCGACCGTCTGGATCTGGGGGGGTCGGGTTCCGTAAGTGTCCAGCTCGCGCTTGAAAACGCGCGCGTGAAATTATCTTCCATGAAAGGCGCGCTCGACAACATTCTTCTCAGAGCAAAACTCGCAGGCGATGATCTCAAGATCGATACCCTCACTGCCGATTTTGCCGGTGGCACGCTCAAAGCGAACGGGGTGGTGAAACAATTTCGTACGCAGGCGCTTACCGGACTTACATGGTCCTCTAAGGACCTTGCCATCGACCAGATGATGCCCGAGTCCGTAAATGGCCCGAAACTCAGCGGCCGTCTATCCTTGGATCTTGAGGGACAAGCGGCAGGTAAAGATTGGCCGCAGATATCTCAGACCCTTTCAGGGCAGGGACAGCTTACGCTCAAAGATGGCGTACTCCTTAACTACAACCTTCTCAGGACCATCGTCGAAAAAATTTCTATGGTGCCCGGCGCAGAGGAGGCTTTAAGAAATAATCTTCCTAATATCTATAAAGCGAAGATGAATGAACCGAGCACGATCCTTCAACCTGTCCAGGTGCCATTCACCGTGCAGAATGGCCAGGTTTATTTCAACCGCCTTGATCTTGTCACGGATTTCATTCTAGTCCAAGGGGCGGGGCAGATCGGGTTGGATAAAAGTCTTTCTATGAGAAGCACCGTGCGCATCCATCAGCAGCTTTCTCAGGCCATCGTCTCGCTTGTCCCGCAAGTGCAACTGATACTGAATGCGCAGGGAGAAATTGAGATGCCCGTGACGATTCAGGGTCGTCTACCGCAGCTCTCCGTGGTGCCAGATTCCGATTATATCGCGCAGAAGCTCTTAAGTTCGGAAGCTGTCCAGAACACCATCAAAGGTTTTGTGCAGAATCCGGAGCAAGGGGTGAAGCAATTCCGTAATCTGCTTGACAAACCAGCTGCTGCAGGAGAATCTGGTGTTCAAAACTCGGTGGCCGGGTTGTTGCAGGCGTTTGGAGCGGAGAAGGAAAAAAAGTGAACGAGGCCGTGAACGAGACTGTCAGCCAGGGCGCCCAAAAAATCCAGGAAGGGGTTGTCATGGCTCAAAAACTCGGAGAGACTGCTTTAGAATTGCTCGTGAAATATGGATTCCAGGTTCTCGGTGGCCTGGTCATCCTCTTTATCGGTTGGAAGCTCGCCAACTGGGCCGCCGGCCTTTTCATAAAATTCGGCCAGAAAAAACATTTTGATATCACGCTGACAAAATTCATCGCCGGCGTGATCCGCATCATTGTGATGATCTTTGTCGCGCTTATGGCGATGGAGAAGTTCGGTGTCACCATCGCTCCGATGGTCGCCGCCGCCAGCGCCCTTATCTTCGGCACCAGCTTCGCGCTGCAAGCGCCTCTCTCGAATTATGCGGCGGGGCTTATGGTCATTCTGACACGTCCTTTTGTGGTCGGAGACACGATCCAATTAAAGGGTGTCGGCGGCATCGTCGAGGAAGTAAAGCTTCCATGCACCGTGCTTATTACCGAGGACGGTGAGAAGATCACGATTCCCAATAAAGAGGTCGTTGGGGAGATTCTTTTGAACTCGGCCGCCAATAAAGTGGTCGAGATCACGGTAGGGGTGAGTTACGACAGTGACCCCGCACGTGCTATCGAAGTCATTCGCACGGCACTTCATTCAGAGACGCGTGTCCAAAAAGCGCCCGAGCCGCAAATCGGTATTGATCGTTTTGGTGATTCGGCTATCCTGATCGGTCTTCGTTATTGGGTGCCCACCAAAGAGTATTTCCACGCGAAGTATGCGGTGAACTTGTCGATTTTCAAGGCGCTTCAGGCGGCCAAGATTACGATCCCGTTCCCGCAACAAGAAGTACGTATGCTTTCTAATTAAAACAAAGGAGGTCCTGTGAGTGGATTGCTAGGTCTCGTAGTACTCGTTCTTGATATTATCGCCATCCTAGACGTGCTGAAGAGCGGCGCAGACGGCGGCAAGAAGGCGCTTTGGATTGTTCTTATTGTGCTCGTTCCTGTCATCGGCATGATCCTCTACTTCTTGATCGGTAAAAAGAAAGCCGCTTGAATCTAACCCCTGCGCTGGCCGGGCCGCTGGTCGTTTTGCTGGCCGGCTGGTGCTCGGGGATCAGCGTTTACCTCACCGCGGCTTTGCTAGGTATTTGCGGCCGCATGGGCTGGATAGAACTCCCCGGGGAGATGAACGGCCTCACCAATATCCTTGTCATCATCGCTGCTCTAGCCGTGTTTGCGGTCGAGTTCGTCGCGGACAAGGTTCCTTATGTGGACTCGGCCTGGGATTCGGTGCACACCTTCATCCGACCTCTGGGCGCCGCCGCCATCGGCGCAATGGCCGGGACCGAACATGGCCCTGCCGTCCAGACATTGGCCGCCGTGCTCACGGGCACGCTTGCGCTCAACACTCACGCGGTGAAAGCATCCACACGTCTGGCTATCAATACCTCTCCCGAGCCTTTTTCAAATATTGCCGCAAGCTTCGGCGAGAACGCGACGGTCATCTTCATGTTCTGGTTTTTCATCAAACACCCCCTCTGGGCCGCTCTTCTCATTGTCGGGTTCATTATCCTCTCTTTCTTTTTTCTTCGCATGATGTGGCGTTTCGTGAAGAGTCTATTCCGCAAAAGCAGCCATGCGCCCCATATTGACCGCCCCGCTCATTAGCATAGGCATCCCCGCCTACAAGCGGGTACGCTATCTTCCGGAAACCTTGGAAAGCATCCTCAGCCAGGATTATCCCAACTTTGAGATCCTGATCTCCGATGACAGTGAAGACGTGGATGTAAGACGGATCGCGGATAGTTATCAGTCTGAGCGTATTCGCTACCAAGAGAACCGCCCGCCCCTAGGCATTGTCCCAAAATTGAACGAGCTTGTACAAAAGGCGCGCGGTGATTGGATGCTCATACTCTGCGATGATGACGCGCTCGAGCCAGGCTATCTTTCGGCGCTCGCCAAACTAGCCGCCTCGAACGACCGTGCGAGCTTGATCTATACGCGTTTTAAGCTCGTGGACGCAGAGGGAAGGCTGATGCGCGAGGACGCCGTAACGGAAACAGAGTTCACGCCCTACGAGTTCGCCTCGCGTGTGTTCGATCTGGATAACCCCATTTTTTCGATGAACATCAGCGGCATCGCGTTTCGTCCGAAGCAATTCGCGGAGTTGGGAGGATTTAAGGATTATCATAAGAGTTTCCACTCGGATTCTTTCGCTTGGTTCCAGCTGGCTGCCGCCGGCGGGGCGCTTTGCGATCCGCGCGCGCTCTGCCGCATCCGTCTGCACCACGGTTCGATCACACAGACGATGGATGACGATTTTGAGGCGCTTTTTGAAACCGAACTTCGCATGCAGAGCGATGTGCCGTTGATTCTGGATGAACTGGAATCGAAAGCACAAACCACGGAAGAACGCGCGCTCGTGGCGAAGACCCGCAGGGTATTTAAAAAACACTTCTCGCGTTGGCTCCCTCCGTTCGATGCGGCTTTCGAGAAGGCCCTTCAGACGCGCTTGATCCCATGGGGAGAGTTCTTCCGGGTATTCGGCATTATGCAGAAGCTGAATGTGCCGTTTTATCGGAGGGTCTATTACTATTTAGCGCTTTCGCTCCTCCCTGTCGGTATTCGAAAAAATAAGTTACAATCTTTTACGCGATACCGCCAGGAAAAGATTCAAGAACACGAAGAGAAATACGGAATGGGTGTTTAATGTCGGAAAAACCTGAGTCCGATCTCGACCTCATCCTTCTCCTTGCGCACGAATTACGGGCGCCGCTTGGCATCGTAAAGGAAAGCATCTCGCTGGTCGTCGATAAAGTCCTCGGCAAGACCAATGACAAACAGCAGCTGGTGCTTCTGACAGCGCGGCGAAATGTCGACCGCATTGACCGTATTATCATGAATGTGGTCGATATTTATAAGCTCGAAGCGGGCCGCTTGGAGCTTCAGAAAACCTCCTTCGACCTAATGACCGCTGTGCGTCAGGTCGCGGGAGTATTTCAGCCGCTTGCGGATGGTGCGGGACTTCAATTAAAGGTGGTCACTTCGCATGAAACGCTGCCGGTCACGGCCGACAAACCGCGCATCACCAATGTGCTTTCGCAGCTTGTGGGGAATGCCTTCAAATTTACCCGCAAGGGGCGCATCGAGATCGTGTTGAAGCGGAATACGGACGGAGTCGAATGTTCTGTGCGTGACACGGGCATCGGCATCGCTCCGGAGGAAATGCCAAAATTATTCCATAAATTCGAGCAGTTTGGCTGGGTGCCGGGCGGCGGGGAGAAGGGGATGGGTCTCGGATTGGCCATCTGCAAGGGTATCTTGGATATTCACAGAGGAACGATATCGGCTGAAAGCCAACCCGGCGAAGGTTCCACATTCACATTCACACTTCCCGGCGGAAAATCATGAGCAAGAAGAAGATCCTTATCATCGACGACGAAAAGGAGATGGTGCAGCTTGAAACGATGCGTCTAGAGGCGCACGGTTATGAGGTTGTGGTAGCCTACGAAGGGGAAGCCGGCCTAGCGTTAGCCCGGACGGAAAAACCAGATCTGATCATTGTCGACATCATGCTTCCAAAAATGGATGGCTACGAACTTTGTCGTCGCCTCAAACTGGATGCGCAATGCCGCTTGATCCCCATCGTCCTCGTTTCCGCCGTGGATCAAAAATACGATACCAACCTCGGTAAAAAAGTCGGCGCTCATGATTACTTTACTAAGCCCTTCGAACCCACGGCTCTTCTGGCAAAAATCAAGGAACTGACCCGAAAAAGCACTACTTAATACGGTTAATTTTAGTTAAAAATAGTTAATTTTGTTTTGTATAAAATAGTGCATATTTGACTTTTAATAGATAATATTTAAAGTACTTGAATATAAACATGTATTCTTGTATACTCTCAAATAGAAATGTTATGTTTTAATAGTTGTTCTTTTATACGATCCATCGTGAAGTTCCCGGGAGACCGGGGCGGTTCGTTTGATAGAGCCGCAGGCAAACCATCCGAAAGGGTGGGACGCAAAGCCACAGATCCTTTAGTCTGCCATGTTTTTTGGCAGACCGGATAGCTGGGTTGCCGAAAATATTATAATAGACCCATTTTTCAGCAGCCCTTTTCTGATAGTAGAGATAAGGGCATTTTTGTTGAACAGAACAGCGAGGGCGCCATGGTGAAAATGAAATGGATAGCGCAGGGCCTGACAGGAGTTTTTCTCCTATTGGCCAGCCCGCATGCCTATGCGGCGACCTACTATTTCAGCACGTCTGGGAATAACACAACGGGCAATGGAAGCCAAGCGACGCCCTGGTACAGCCTGTGCGGGCCCTACGCCGGTGCTGGGTGCCAGACCGGCGAGAGTAAAATTTCTCTAAAACAATTTACGATCAACCCCGGAGATCAGCTACTTTTTAAACGCGGCGACCAATGGACCGGCATGAATGCAGTTTGGACGGTCAATGTTGCCGGCACGATCGCGGCTCCCATCACATTTGGTGCTTGGGGCGATCCTACCCTCGCTAGGCCAATTTTTCGTGGAGCCATGAGCGCTTTTGAGTTAGGAAAAGATACTTGGACCAATGTTGCAGGGACCTCTATTTGGTACACCACCGGCATCAATTGGTATCCGAACATGGCTGCCCAGGAAGATGCTGCCAGGCAAGGTCCTCACCTTTTCGGAGCCTGGTCGGTGCAAGGCAAGACCAATGCAAATGCCTGGCTCGACAATCAGTCGATGGTGCGCGGGACCTATTTTTATGAGAGTACGACCCAGCGCTTTTACGTCTGGCGTACCGACAACCTAAAGCCAGATCATGCTGCCGGACGTGACATCTATATAGGACTGGCGTCCAATGACGGCACCAACCGTCTTGTCAAAGTAAACCGTGGGTATGCCGGTACCAGTACGGATCCTAAATATGTCGGCGGTAACTATATTTTTCAAGACCTGCATGTAAAAATGGCTCGGGATTATGGATTTTCTACCAGCTATCCGAATACACAATACATCAACTGCCTCTCTGAAATGAATGGCCTGGAAGGTTTTCTCTTTGACCGCGTACGTTTCGGAGCGCCTTTGCCGGGAGCTAAGGATGGCGTCATGCGCAATTGTATTTCACGGCGAAACAATCTTGGCCAAGGAGGCTCCATCGGTCAGGGCATCACGGTGGAATCTGAAAATGTGTGGATCTATGATTCGGAAAGTTACGAGAACGGTTTTGCCGGTCTTGATTTTCTTGATTTCAATGCCAACACGAAGACGGACGGTGGCGGGGTCGTGAACTGCAAATTTTACAACAACGGCATCCAGCCGGTCTCGATGTACAGCTTCGACGCGAATGTCTACATCGACGGAGGCAGTAACATCACGATACGCGATAGCCAGTTCTGGGGTGCTGGTATCGATCCGCGTGGTGTGAAGACACGCATGCGTCCGAATGTGGGTATCGCCATTGACCTTGAGGGCCCGGCATTTGCGGCGGGCAAGAGGCCTCATGGTATCAAGATCATCAACAACACTTCCTTTGGAAATGCAGGAGCTGCCCTCAGTATCGGTCAAGGCAACGGGCTTCAGGACGTGGTGAAGTCCTTCTCGGACATTCAGCTCATTGGTAATACGTTTCAGAGAGAGTTGGGGGACAATGGGATCCCTGGTTACTACGGGCCGGACTATTATGATGCCGGTATCCGGGTCCTGCAGTTTGCTAATGTTGCGAGTGGTCTTGTGCTCAAGAATAATATTGTGATGGCGCTTAATACGGCTCGCGCGCCGCTCTTTGGCGATATTTCGATGTTCAACGCCGGGAAGAGTGTGATGGATTTTGATTACAACATGTACTATTGCCCAGGCTGCAATTTTAATACGAACGGCGGTTACAATAGCGGGGGTTTTTTTTCCTACGACTATATTGCTAACTTAACCATCGATCAGTTTCGCAATGTCAGTGCCGCTGCAAATCTCCGTCAGGACCAGACGATGACGAAGACCGTGGTCACTTCCAACCCGCTTCTTACCAGTGCGTCGGGAGCCAATTATGACGCGCACCTTCTTTCGAACTCGCCAGCGCTTGATATCGCCCTGTCATCCGCCTTTTCTTCCTTTACGATGGCTGGCACAACGCGCGCGGATGGCGCCGCGGATAGTCCCTACAATGATCTCGGTTATCATTATCCTCTTATCGGAACGCCACCCCCTCCGCCAGCAGACACGGAAGCACCTACTGCACCCTCGTCTCTGACGGCGGCGGTCTCTAGCACGCAGATTACTTTGTCCTGGACGGCCTCGACGGACAACGTGGGTGTCGTCGGTTATGAGATCATGAACAATGGTGCGCTTTTGGGGACGAGTGTTTCCACGTCTTTCGTCCATAACGGCACGGCAAACTCGACGTATAACTACACGGTGCGAGCGGGGGACGCTTCAAATAATATGTCTTCATCCAGCAGCATCGTTACCGTGACCTTACCGGCTGCTCCTCCTACCGGACCCACCGCACCGACGAATCTTATCGGCAGCGTAGTCAGCGGGCAAGTGCAGCTGTCATGGGGAGCCTCCCAGAATAATATCGGATACTACATTTATCGTGATGATGTGTCCCTAAAAACAGTGGGGGCGCTATCGTCCTTTGACAATGCAGTAACAGCCGGCATCACCTACCGCTACAAGATCCAGTCCTACGATGTCAGTGACAGTAGGTCGCCCTTTAGCAATGAGATCACGTTGACTATTCCGGGGGCTCCCACCGACACCACCGCTCCCAGCGCTCCTTCAAGCCTTGCAGCGGCCTTAAGTGGTACGACCGCGAATCTCTCTTGGCTGGCTTCGACAGACAACATCGCCGTCACCGGCTACCAGGTATTCGAAGGCGCCACCCAGAAGGGC
>JANNFA010000256.1:0-3980 GCA_031379345.1 Candidatus Omnitrophota bacterium
GCGACCAGGGGGTCGCGCTCCCTCCGGAGAAAACGGCGTTCGGCGCCTCCCATTGGGTTAGAATATTCCTATGAGCTTATCTAATTTTTTTGAAAGCTTGGCGGCGCTGGGGCCATGGGTGGTTTTTCCTATCTATACGGTCGCGCTGTCCTGTTTTTTGCATGTCGGTTTGTTGGGCCTCGCCTCCGGAGCGATGTTCGGAACTTTTATAGGATTCCTGGTGTTCTCTTTTTCTTTGACGCTCAGCGCGGGCCTCGTTTTTTTGGCGGCCCGTCATTTTGCCGGCGTACGCAAGCGTTTAATTAAAAAAATAAATACCAGCCCCAAGCTGGGAAAGATAGATGACGCGGTGACGGAGGGCGGGTGGAAGATGGTGCTGCTCCTGAGGCAGACGGCCGTCGTGCCCTTCACCGCGATGAATTATATCTTGGGTTTGAGCAAGATCCCCTTCCGAAGCTACATTTTGGCGACCTGGCTTGGGATGCTGCCGGGCTCGCTGATGCTTGCCTATCTGGGTTCCGTAGGCGGCGAAATGCTCTTTGAGGATCGCCACCCGAAAAAATCGATGTTAGAATGGGTTTTTATGTTCTTAGGCATTGCGGTGACCCTTGGTATCAGCATCTACGCCACGAAACGAGTGAGGAGAATACTACGTGAAACGTAATAGCCTTATTTTGACAGCGGTTCTTATGTTTTCCGCTTGCCGCGCGCTGGCGGCAGAGCTTCCGAACCATCCGCTTATCGAACAGGCCAAGAAGGAACGGGGTCCGCGCGTGCAGTATGCTTTGGCGAACGGCGCCGAGGCCGAGTTGACGTCCGATCGAAAAAGCTTTTATCTCACCTGGTTTCCGGAAGGCACCGATCCGGCAAAAGTTCCCATCCTTGTCACGATGCACGGGCATGCCTCCTATGCGTTCGAAGATTTTCAAGTGTGGCATAAATATTTGAAAGCGCGGGGTTACGGTTTTCTTGCTATCCAGTGGTGGTTGGGCGGGGGAGAAGAGACTGAGGATTATCTGAAGCCGGAAGAAATGTACCGCACCTTTGACCAGGTGCTAAAAAAATGGAACGTAACGCCCGGCCGGGCGCTTCTGCATGGCTTTAGCCGCGGTTCGGCCAACATTTATCCGGTGGCCGCGCTCGACCGTCAAACTGGAAATAATCACTTCTGCCTTTTCATCGCCAATGCGGGTCGGGCCAATCCTAACTATCCGCCTGTGCGCCAGATCGAGCAAGGAGTGTTCGGCGAAAAGCCCTTTGAAGGGACGCGCTGGATCACTTACGCCGGCGGCAAGGACACCAACCCTAATCGCGACGGCTTCCCGGCCATGCGCGAAACGGGCAAGTGGCTCAAAAAATATGGCGGCACCGTCGAGCTGGCCATCGAGGATCCCGCCTTCGGCCACGGCGGCTTCCACATGAACGGCAAGAACTGCTCCTCCGCCCTCGATGTATTCGACAAGATTCTAAAAGAGAGCCAGTAACGATTCAGCCTCCAACCCACTTGGCGGCGCCCGCGACATTCTCCTCCGGGCCGGCGCAGGGGTGCCCCGCTCCCTCCGGAGAATACCGCGTCCGCCGACCCGAGTTGTTATGGATAAATTATTTCCGATTGGCCTTGACTGCGGCCTTCGTCGGAGTAGAATAAAAGCATAGGTTGTTCATGTCATATAAGGGCCACCAAGCATAAGGAAATGCGGGTGGCTCTTATTGTGTTTGGTGGGCGGGCCATAAACAAAGGAGAGAGTCATGACTATTCCAATTTCCATGCGGCCGGAGGAATGGGCTAAGACCGGTGTTGTCCAGGATAAGCAGTCCCTGATGACACCCCTTGCGATCGTCGAAGGCGAGTTGCTCGAAACCATCGAAGAACGCGGCCCGGTGTCTCTGACGAGCCTGATCGAATGGACCGAGCTTTCTAAAACACTTGTGCTGATGAGTGTCGGTGCGCTGGTGCGCGCCGGCCTTGTGCGTGCGACGAAGTTCCACCACCGTATCATGCTCGAAAGCATCGCCTGAACGGTTGAGCTCCATCGACATCCACCAAATTCAGGAGGACTGGACCGCGCGCGGGTTCAGTTTCGGTATCTGGGCGGATAACCCCAACCAATGTTGGGAAAATTTTAACCATCCGACTGAGGAACTCTTCCTGGTCGTGGACGGCCGGGTAGAGCTGGAGATGCTCGGCCGTAAGTGGTGTCCTGACCCCGGCGAAGAAATCCTCATCCCCGCGAATACTCCGCACTCCGTCCGTAACCTTGGCCCCACCGGTTCTAGGTGGCTGTACGGTTACCGTCACGGCGCAGTGCACGCCTAATCCACTAAGCGGCGTCCGCGAGATTCCCACCGTGAATCGCGCTCTGTCCTCGGCGCGCGTAAGCTTATCTAGGTGTTCCGTGGAGCGCGCCTGCGGAGGCCCCTACGAAGCAACGCCGAAACGCCCTTTTATCCGTTAGTATATCGGTGCCAGCCTCCAACCTGCCTCCGTTAGTCTCCGTTAGTCGATAGACAAAATTCTAAAAATAAAGTGAACGAAAATCCGACCCTCGCGCATCTAGTATCAATAGATGACACAAAAGCGCGAGATAAAACCACTATTTGTGATCCGCCACGCCTTATCAAGGCTCCGGCAGAGAAGCATCGACTTTGTGCATGTGAAGCGGGCTCTGTGGGTGCCGGATTTGAAGGCTCCGGTACGTCATGGTAAACTGAAAATGTCGCTTATTGGAGATAGAGGGAATGATGATCGAGTATGAAACGGTCGGAAGGGTGATGTACGTCACGCTTCTGGATAAAAAGACGGCCAAAACCGTCGAGTTTTCTTCTCAGACCCTCATCGACCTTTCAAAAAGCAGCGGGCTTATCGGCGTGGAAATCCTAAGGCCCAACCGCTCTGATCTTCGGCGCCTCGCCAAGAAATATGGCCAGCCGGAGCTTTCCCGCATTGATCCGGGAAAACTATTTAAAGCCGTCGCCTAAAAATGAGAATGGGCGGAGGGCCGGGGGGACGCCAGCCGATGGATAAGGACACAGTGAATGTGTTCGCCATCATCGGCTGTATTCTCCTCATAATTTTTTTCTTGCTGGTGATACGTGTGTTCCTCGACGCACGAGCCGGAAAACCCTTGGCGCCGCTTATGCCGACGCGGAGCCCGTATGCCCGAAACCGCTAGAAGACCCGCCGCAGTCGGTTTTTTATTCCTATTCGTCCTGCTTTTGAGCGCATGGCCGGCTGCTGCCGAGGAGAAGTTTACGTTTGCGGCCGTCGGCGACTTGGGCGCCAGCAAGAACACGGACGGCGTTCTCAAAGGAGTGTCCAAGTCGGGTGCTGATTTTTTTCTCGCGCTGGGCGACCTGAGTTACAACGCGATAGAACCCGAGACAGCCTGGCGCGACTATGTGCGCAAATTTCTGGGCCAAGACCTGCCCGTCGAGATCCTATCCGGCAATCATGAGGAGAACGGTCCGCGCAGCAATATCGACGAATTTGTGAAAGCCTTTCCGGACCGGATGGGCTCCTCCGGAATCTACGGAAAGGAATATTATTTTGATTATCCACGGAAATCACCGTTCGCGCGCTTCATTCAAATATCCCCCGACCTTGATTTCGCCGTCACCGGAAAATTTTCCTATGCGGCCGGCTCCGAACATTTTGAATGGCTGAACTCCGCCATCGACGGGGCGGGGAAGGACGGCATTCGCTGGGTCATCGTGAGCATGCACAAGAACTGCATCACGATGGGGAATAAAAGCTGCGAGGTGGGGGCGGACCTCTTCAATCAACTCCTCCGGAAAAAAGTGGATCTTATTCTGCAGGGCCACGACCATAATTTTCAACGAAGCTGGCCGCTTGTTCTCGGGCCCGCCTGTTCGTCGTTGGCGCCGAATTCTTTCGACCCCCATTGCACCGCACAGACAAGCCTGCATGAGTATAAAAAAGGGGACGGAACGATCGTGTCTATCCTGGGCACCGGCGGACG
>JANNFA010000059.1:0-2788 GCA_031379345.1 Candidatus Omnitrophota bacterium
CCGCACCCACAACGCGCTCACGCAAATCCTCGGAATATGCTCGTGCCATGTCTGCTGGCCTCCGCCCAGCAGACATCTTGAATCATCTTCCAACTGATTTGGGAATCCCAAAAGAGTCAGTTTCAATCAGAAGGACTCTAAGTGCCTCGCTATTGCGTTTGATGGCCAAGTCCCAGCCCATAGGCTCCAATCCAGCATAATGAACATAACAAGAACATATGAACCAAATAGGAATAGATTGTCAAGGGCTTTTCGGGTGGTGTCTCAGTTTTATGAAATTCCAGATTCCAAACTTCTGAAGGATAGGTTTCTGGAGTATGTAATAATTTGGGAGCGGGCAAACCCTAAACTCGGAAATATGCCATGGGATGATGTCTCGATCCGATTCTGCCATAATCTCGATAGAGAAAATTCTAAATCATTGGGACCAATTCAAATTATGGCCGTATCTGACAAGTTGGTGAAACTTGCTGGCGAATTTCCCTGGAAACAAAACCCTGCCAATTTCGATGTCCTTGTTTGAGGTCGTACACCCCTCAAACCACGGTCGGAAATGCGATGGAGGAAAATCACTCTTGGTCGCGGATCATATTCCATCGAATCCGGTGTTTCAGCGAATATACTTGGTATTTCTGGCAGACGCGTCAAATCCAGAATAAGTCCCTGACGCCCTGTGACAAATTTCCCAACAGCGTACTCACTTTCAATCACAGCCGTTTCAGCGAGTGCTGTTTCAACGTCATCAGCAGCATACATCATTACAATTCCCGGAGGACTCATGCGATTTGTTTGCAATGCATATTTCTCCGGAGGTGGACCAAGAGTTCCCGCCGAAGAAAACGTTTCGCCTTGAGCCTGAAGTCTCGCACGATACAACGGTGTGCCACTTGGCAACTGCACAAACATGCCAGCCTCTCTTGCATAAGAAAATATGAGGTCTAGTATCTCCGAAGGACTATACAGTTCATCATCAATCTTTCGATCATTTCTACTGAAAAAAAAGTATCTTCGGTGATGTTTGATAGTTCGGCAAAACTCTTCCCAACTAAATTGCAAACGTTCATGAGCATTCAAACTATAAGGATTGACCTGGCACCAAAGACTGTTTTCCAGGCCATCTGAAACTATTTCTGATAACTGACCACTGGAGTCATTAGGAAACTCAAGGCCAATTTCTTCAAACAAATCTTGGGTAGTATATGTCGTTCCAAAATAGCGATCTTCCTCGGTGTCGTAAGTGAGAGAGTTTATAGGATCTTCATAGAGCCGCTCTATGCAGGCTTTAATATGGTCTACTACATCGTCAATGGGAGCGGCGATTGGTTGATCACTTTTAGCATCGCAAAATGAACACTCATTGGTCACGGCACGAGACACAATAAAATTCTGTATGCCGTCATCGTTAAAGCATTCTCCACACACATGGTCGTCATAGCTGGTCATTTCAATTTGAAAACTCCGCAGCGAAAAGTTCTTTTAATACTCTTGTTGAATGACAAAGCAAATTTCGTCCTCGACTCCACTGCAAGTTGGCAAAGAAATTTCCAGACCAATTGCGCGTGACGATAGAATCCATATTGAGTACGTTCCTACACAGGTTGTGACTGAGTATGTTCGCAACACATTATCGGTAGAGGGAAAGCCGATCGATGGGATTCGCTACGCTAGTTCACGCAATAACTCTGGCACTGCAATCGTTCTATTTGCAGACCAAGACAATCTGGTATTGGAGAAAAACGAGCAAAAAGATTACTATGGTTTGAGTAGTGATCGATGGATTTCATTGCTTGAAGCTTCTACCAAAAGTGTTTCAAAAATTGATATTGATAAATGGGCACGTGTAGACGGGCAATGGAGTCTCTTTTGATAAGGATAGCGAAAAGCTTAAGGATCAAAGTGTGGCTCAAATCCGCGATAGCTAGAACTCCCCCGTTTCACGGGGAGAGGGACGTCTTTCCCAAATGACAGCCAGCGATGCGTTGGCCTGCAAGATATTCGTCGATGAGTTGGTGATAGCGGGTTGCGCCGAAGCTTGGGAAGTGGCCGCCGTGGATAACGGACACGGGCAGAGCGCGGAGACTGTCCATTGTCGCCATGTAAGCTTCGCGGTTGGAATGATAGGCATCGTCGATCAGGGGTCCGTCATAGACGATGTCGCCGGACAGGAATATGCCGCTGGCCTTTTCGAACAGGCCGATGCCGCCGGGGGAATGGCCCGGGATGTGAATGACCTCGAAATGCCGGTTGCCGAGATCGATGACATCGCCGTGGGCCAGCAGGCGCTGGGCCGGGGCGGGTTGTATCCGGTAACGGGATGAATCCCAGCCTTGTGGTAAACGATCAAACATCTCGTCGGTGGCGTAACGGTCGGCGAGGGTCCAGTCGTTGCGCGGGTCTGCGAGAATTTTTGCCTCAGCGGCATGAACGCAGCGATCTGGAAATTCATGGTGGCAGCCGATGTGATCAAAATGCGTGTGGCTTGCCACGCAAAGCAGGGGCCGTTCGCTGACCAGCCTTACATGCTGGCGCAGGCTGAAATGGCCAAGGCCCGTATCGAAGAGAAGATCATGATCGCGCCCGCGCACATGCCACATGTTGCAGCGGAAAAAGGGTCTGATCCATGGTTCGTGAATGAGCGTCACGTCATCGGCCATGCGGATTGTTTCATACCAATCATGGGCTTCGACGAGTGGGTCGCGCGTCATGCTTATCTCGTCAGCATGATCAGGTCTTCGATATGGCAACAGGGTGTGACGACATCGCCAACGGCTACTTCCTGCTCCGCTGG
>JANNFA010000070.1:0-2135 GCA_031379345.1 Candidatus Omnitrophota bacterium
CCCCAAATGATATTCTGTTTTTTTGTCGGTCTATTCCATTCCCACACCGGCGCTAAAAAAGTGATAAAAAGTCCCGCGAGTATAAGCGGAGCCGCAAACGCCGCGGTCGTCGTGTTTTTCTTCGGTAATTTCTGTAAAAAACCTTCGACAAAATAAGCGGCGAATAATACGGCGGCTACCATCCCGTGTCCGCCCAGATATCTCGGCGGATGCGAAAATAAGAGAGGCAGAAAACCAAAGAACAATGACAACGCTACTTGCTTATCTTTGAACCCATGATGGCGCAGGCATGAGAACAGCCCGCACAGAGCCAGCGCCCATAGGGCGAGGTCGATTTCCCATAACTTCGTCTCATACACTTCTACCAGAGAAAATGACGCCCGGTGTCGGAATTGAAAGATCAAAAAAGGAGACGCCAATACCAACGAGATGGCCGTGGCCTTCAAGACGCACAATCGGCGCTCCGGCTTGAGAAGCATATAAATAATAAACGAGGACAAAGCCAGCCACGCGATCAGGGTATGCGTGTAAAAACATAACGCCAGACAGAGACCTGCAGCGGCGGTATTCCTTTTTTCCGCATGCAAAAAAACGAACAGGACAAAAATGAAGGCGAGATTGAACGTCGACAAGGTCACAGAGGCCAGCATCAGCGAATAAACGGAGGAAAGCATGAACAGACTGATAAAAGCAAAACGCTTAGAAGAAAGACGCGAAATCACATAATGAAATGAAAAAAGGAATAACGGATAAGAAATGCAGTCCACCCCGCGGGCGATCGTAATAAACGGCAGGCCCGCTTTATAGAATAAAAGAAGAACCGTGTGTAGCAGAGGAGGATAAAGATGCGGCCGCCCCGCGGGCGCATATTCCCAAAAGGCCGTGGTCACATAACCCCCCGCATCGGCCAAACCCTTCACGACATTGAGATGGTAGTAGATGTCCATGAAACGCGGCAGAAGCGGCCACTGCAAGATCTGGAAAGCTGAATACAAAAAAAGGAGTCCATAGGAACATAAGTCCCATGAGCGGTCGGTTAGTCGCATCACGCCAACGCCTGGTAGCGGCGCTGTGCTTCCTGGAATCACCTTTGTAGGATTTCTTCTATTTTCTTGGCGAGTTCGTCGACGGAAATAGATTTCGGCAGCGTATATCGATTTGTACCCTCTTCGTGAGTCTTTCCTTCAGAACCCTCTACGAGCGCAGTGAGAAAAACAACGGGGATTCCTGCCGTCACGGGGTCTTCTCGGAGTTCTGCCCCCGCCACAGTACCGTCTTTACCGGGCATGAGAACATCCAAAAGAACTAAATCCGGTTTTTCAGTCCGGCACTTTTCGACGGCCTCCACGCCATCGGCGGCCATCACACACAAATAGCCCCTGGCATGAAGCTGGTAGGCAAGTAACGACCGAAGATCGTCGTTGTCGTCGGCAATCAGGATTTTTTTAGGCATTCTTGTCGCTTGAAGGCTCTTCTTTGGAGGGAATTTCTTCTTGTTCGTCTTCTCGGGGCGGAGGTGCCATCTCGCGGTCGCCGCCAAAAGGCCGGCGACGCATGTCAGTAACACGGCTCAGTTCGTCCGGTTTCACCGAAGCAGATGCTGCGAGGACTTTTTTCTTCTCTTCGCGGATGTATTTTTCAATTTCGGTAACGCTCTGGATATTCGCAACACGTCCTTCCTTCTCGGCCTTCTCCACATTGGTCTCAATGCTGCCCCGAAGGCTCTTCCCAGTTTTTATCTCGCCGTCGGACATCTTCTCTGGCGGCTTGGGCGACTTGCCCACGGTCTCAACGCTCGTCTTTTTATCTTTTTCGATCATGACAGCGGTGTCTTTGTCGACGGAGCCGTCCTCTTTTATACCGTAAACAATGATCCGCGAACTCGCCGCGTTGAACACGTCGGTCTGTCCCAAAATAAAGGTTGTCCGGTATTCACTGCCTCGCACCGTAGCGACCGCGGTGGGCGTCTTCACTTCGAACGTGGAGTCCTGAGGCAGTTTTCTCAGCTTCGCGAACACGCCGCCCTGCAAAAGGTCGACTTTTCCCGGCACAACGGAGGTAATCTTCACTTTGGAATCCGCCTCCAAACGCACGACATTCTTCCAATCCTTGTCATAAGCAAGATCTGCGAAGCT
>JANNFA010000086.1:0-16345 GCA_031379345.1 Candidatus Omnitrophota bacterium
TCGCGCCCAAAACGGCGGCGAACAAAAGAAGCGACGCTCTCATCATCCTCAATCATCGAACCTGCCCGCCGACGCTTTAGTGGCGGGCGCGGAATAAAACGCTCGGCGAGCATCCTCAGCTTTCCCGCCGGAGAAAAAAGAGAGGCTTTTAAAAAAGCGGGGATATTCTTGGGGGCGATGAGATTAAATCCTTCCGGAAGTGGATGAAGCCGGCCGCGGTGGACCACGAATGTCCTGCGATACGCCCTCTCGGTTCCAAGAAGCTCGTCCTCGATGACTAGCTCCCGGCAAAGGTCGAGTATGTCGGGGTCCTCGGAGAGAAACGCATCGGGCCCATTTTCCAGCAAAAAGCCGTCGCGTGTCTCCGTTGAGACGACGCCTCCGGCGTCGGAGCCTTCCTCAAGTAGGATGATATTAAGAGGAGTATCTTCCGCATGCGCAAGGCCCTGCAAGTGGTGCGCGAAGGCAAGGCCGGAAACACCGGCCCCGATGACAACAACGGTTTTTTTATGCACTGCGTCCCTGCTTAGGACGAGGGGACGAGTCGCTTGATGGCGCGCTTAGCGAGCTGAGGAAAAGACGGGGCGTATTTCAAGTGATTCAAAGGGTTTCGGCGGCCCGGATAATCATCCGCGAATCCGACGGCCGGAGCGCCATTTTTGGTGACCATGAAAAAAGGAGCTTCGAGATAAGGATCGTATTTTTTTGAGGACATATACTCCACGACATAGGCATGACGGTCGATATCCACCGTGCTTACTTTGGTGCGGTGCATCAAGAGCGATGAAAACAGGACGGCATCGCCCGTCTCTGCCTTGATCGCGATCTCCTTGCTTTCGTCCACTCCCTGCGCGACCTTGTGCTTGCCGACCCAAATATGAGGAGCGACGCCATGCTTGTGGCTTCCCGGTACGAGCCAGAGGCCGCCGTTATCGGCGTAACTCGGCGACAGGGCAATCCAGAACTGAAAATGTTCGTCTTTTAAGCCGTTGTAGCCGTTGTCCTGGTGCCAAGGAAATTCGACACCGCCGATCTTTTTGGACACTAGCTGGTCCCAGCGTATCCAGATATCCGGGCCCGCGATAGGCGTCAATAAATCGATGATCTTTTTTTGAGTGATGAACTCTTGGATGGAAGGATTATGGTAGTAGAGATTGTGGTTAAAGGTCAGCCCCTGGTCGTTGAGGCGGCCGCGCCCTCTCTCGCACTGCTTGGCGGTGCCCATCGTGGCCAAAAGATTCTCGCACTCCTGACGCGAAAAAAAACCACGCAGTTCGAGGTAACCATTTTCTTTGAATTCATTTGCCAGCTTCTGGAAGTCCATAGTCTAGAAAGTATAGTCCAAATACCCCCAAAGTCAAGGCGGGGCAGCGTTTTTTAGAGGGACTTTTGTAAAATTTTTAAGATGCGTTCGGTGGCCCGGCCGTCCCAATATTTGGGGATCCGCCCTTTTTTCCACTTCCCGGCGAGCACCTTGTTCACGGCCGCTAGGATCGCTTTCTTATCGCGACCCACAAGCTCGTTCGTGCCCTCTGAGACCGTGGAAGGCCTCTCGGTATTTTCGCGCATGGTCAGGCATGGGACTTTCAGGTAAGTCGCCTCTTCCTGGATACCCCCGGAGTCCGTCAGCGCAAAACACGATTCCTTGACCAGTTTGAGGAAATCAAAATAGCCCAGCGGGTCCACCAGGGTCAGATTCTTCAACGAACCGAATTTCGCCTCCAGCCCAAAACCGGCTATCTTGGCTTTGGAACGGGGGTGGATGGGATAGACCAATCGGACCTTTGAAGAAATGACGTTCAAAATATCGTATATCTCGAGCAGGGCCTTTTTGCTGTCAACATTGCTGGGTCTATGCAGTGTCAGCACTCCGTAGTTTTTTTTCTGCAGTCCCAATTTTTTTAACACACCCGAGCGGTCTATTGAAGGTAGGTTATGGATGACGGAATCTATCATCACATTGCCGACATAAACGACCTTCTTGGGCTCGACGCCCTCGCGGCGCAGGTTCTTAAGCCCAGAGGCTTCACTCACAAAAAGGATATCCGAGATAACGTCCGTCGCCAGGCGATTGATCTCCTCCGGCATTCCGCGGTCAAAGCTTCGTAATCCGGCCTCAATATGGGCCACCTTGACATCCAACTTGGCCGCCACCAGAGAGCAGGCCAGCGTGGAATTGACATCCCCCGCCGCGACGACCAAAGAGGGCTTTTCCTTGACGACAACCGCTTCGAACATCTCCATGATCTTGCCTGTTTGCGCGCCATGCGAGCCCGAGCCCACATTTAGGAAGATGTCAGGCTTTGGAATATTCAATTCCTTAAAGAACACCTCCGACATCTGATAATCGTAATGTTGTCCGGTATGGACAAGGAGGGCCCTTTTTCCGAGCTTCTTTTTGAGGGCATTGATAAGGAGGGCGACCTTCATGAAATTCGGCCGGGCGCCGGCCACGATGATTATTTTCTTAGGAGCAGTCATACCTTTTTTTACCTAGAAACTTTGCCTTGATAAGCAGGCCCAAAAATTGAAGGTTGGATGTCATGTATCGGGCGATCATTCTTCTCGGCTCGTTCATCATGCGGAAAAACCACTCTAGGCCGGCCTTCTGCGCCCAGACCGGAGCCCTCTGCGTCACGCCCGCCACGATATCAAAACTCCCTCCCACCCCCATCACAAAAGGCACGTTCAGTTCATGCAGATTGCGGTTCATAAAATACTCTTTGGCCGGGGAACCCATCGCGACCACCAGAATATCCGCGCCAGACCTACGAATGCTCTCCACGATGCTCTTTTCCTCTTCCGGTTTGTAATACCCATCGCGGTATCCGGCGACCACCATATGCGGATACTGATACGAAAATTTTTGGACGACTTGTTTGACGACGTGATCCTTGGCGCCAAAAAAATACACCCCGTAAGCCGCCTTGTCGGCTATCCTCATCAGGTTCATAAAGATGTCGATGCCCGTGACTCTTTCAGGCACGCGCGTTCCCAAGAGGCGTGCCCCGAGCACGATGCCCTGGCCGTCCACATTCACCAGCGCACAGGAGTTCACCATCTCCATGAGCTCCGGGTTTTTTCTCATGTTTACCAGCTTGGCGACATTGACCACGCAGTGCTGGGTCGGGATGCCGCCGGCAATGATCTTTTCAACGGTAGCTAACGTCTCGTCCATGGTCAATAGATCGATATTAGAACCAAAAAAACGCTTACGCTTTGCGGGGTCGAATAGAAGAGAATTTTGCTCAATGATCATAGGCATATTTTAACGCAATTTGGCAGCTGCAGAGCCGTTTATATTCCAAAATTGGGGGGCCACTTTACACCTTTAGGCCAAAAAAATGACCCTATATTAAAAAATATATATTTTTCTTCAACGGCCAACTTTACTATTCAAAAATTCTGGGCGCATCGAGAGTGCATAATACATCCATGCCTGCGACCAACGAATATATGGGATTCGGTTCATTCCCCACTTTGACTTTTGATAATAAAAATATCCCTGTTCATTCCAGAACTCCTTGAACGTGTAGGTCAAAACTTTTTCGCAAAGAATTTCAGCCGCCCTTTTAACCTCTTCGTCAAAAAGGCCATCGGATTCGGCTCCAACCTTGGTCAACACCAGTATCGACTCCGAGAGGGTGTGGCTGTCGATGGGGTACAGCGCCTTTCGATAGTATTTCGGCACTCCTTCGTCGGTGAAGAAATCATTCACATAGACACGGACGATCCTTCTCAGGGCCTTGTCGTAACCCGGGTCAGGGATCAGCTTCCGGACCGTCAGCAGCGCTTCGATATTGAAACCGGTATGAAAATTGTCCATCCATCGGTGGTGTTTTTCGGTGCCATACGGCCAATGACCGTCGTCACCGATATCCGCCAAAGAGAAGTGAGCGGCTTTCTTGACCTTTTCCTTTGCGCCGCTCCGCGGCCATACTTTTTCAACCCGGCTCACAAAAGCAGCCGCTAAAAGATTGGCATTGTGTACTTCGGTTTTCTTGCCTGGAATATAGGCAAAGCACAGCGAGACATTTTTTTCCCAAATAATCATCTCATCCAAAATGAAATCGCGTGCACCCTTAATATATGCTTCCAATGTTACGTCTTTATGAAGCTTATAAGAATCCAGAAGGGCATTCCCGACGTACACGGTCGTGACAACATTCGGGGTTCCCTGGGGAACATAAAACGCCTTTGCCTGCCAGTCGAACGGATAACCCCAGGCCCATCCTGAACGTGTGCGGATCGCACATTCCAGGAGCCGCTTAACGAGTTCCCCACAAACAGTCTGCGAGTCGGTGTTTTTTTGGCGCAAAGCCCCCATCAAAAACAACGCGCCCGCCTTTGCATTGAATGTTTTCGGAACGCCGGCCAAGGCTCTTAAATTGACCGGATTTCTTTTGAAGAGCTGTATCCAGACCAGGCGCAGAAAGGCGCTGTGATGCATGCCCAGCGCCCGAAAAAGACGGCTATTCAGGCCGTCGTAGGGGTCGTGGCCTTTAAAATTTGAGGCGTGGGCGGACGAAAAAACAAGTCCTAGTTTATTTTCTATCGTCATACAATTAATGAATTGCCAAGATATTGGCTGATATCCAGATGCTGAATAATCATCTTATGCTTGCCTTGAGCAGTACGGTCAATCTTATCCACCCTCACCAACTCCACCTCGCATCCGCCCAAGGTTTTTTCCTCAACCGCACGGGTTATCTGCCGTTTCGCTCCATCCGAAAGATCAGTAGTCGCAACGATTTTGAGGACCAACTTCCCTTTTTCTTTTTGTTCGTACTGCATTTCATCAATCACCAGTAAGTCTTCGAAATGGGCAGCTCCTAAAGTACAGATGGAGACCAATCGGTCGTCCTTGCATACTATGAATTCTTGTAGGCGGCCCTCGATATTTTTACACACTGGATATCCTTCGAAACCGGATTGCGGCGGTCCATCACTTAAATACGCATAATCATTCGTGCGATAACGCACAAATGGCATCACTCGATTATCGAAGCTTGTTCCTACGATCTCCCCCATCACTCCCGGTTCTGTGATGGCATTACCTTCGCCGTCCACAAGTTCGAAATACCCATATTGAGGCCAGAAATGGAACCGGGGGTCATCCGGTAAGGTCGTGGCAAAAAGGACTCTTTCCGAATGGCCATACAAATTGATGACTGGACAATTAAAGACTTTTTTAAAAAACGCTTCCTGATACGAATATAAATTTTCGGACGACAGGATGACGGCGCGGATATTCTTGGTGATTTCAGCTTTGGGATGAGCAGACAGCCATTTTGCCAATGGATAAAGGGCGGAAGGAAAGGCCTCTATGTAAGACGGCTGATACTTTAACAAGGCTTCCAAATATTGATCCATATATTCTTCTTCCAGGTGATCAGAGCTTAGAATGAGCTGCTTTTTAATGGGGTCGTGCATCCATAGGCGCCCGTCCTTTTTTTTTGCGGTCAACACCGTCCGCCCTCTTAAAAGGAGGGATGTTTCTTCCGGTGACAAGCCCAAGATATTTTTAAGATGACCTACGAACGACTTTTCTTTCGGACGGGACACGTTTTTCTGCAGATAGAACATCATCGGCTGCGCGAGAGAGCCGCCTGTGAACATCTTCAATCTAGATTTCTTGGGCATCCTTTCCGACAGATAATCTGTCGGATTTTTTTTGATAACCTCTTTATCCGTGAGAGGAAATCGGGACAGCTTCTGTCGGATAGGGATGTTCTCTTCCATCAGCGCCTTATATTTAGAATAGGCGGGTACGGTCTGCGACGCCCAAAGCAGTGTGTCTGCTAATTTACTCTCCACGTCCGAAGAGATCTTCCGCGGATCCTTGATTTTCAGGGAATTCTTGAACTTCACGTACTGGGAACCGTAGCGCAAGGATGAGGGCAGGACCCTATAGCAGCTGCCAACACAGGAGCGGAGCCATTGCGGCGATACCATGTATCTCTTAAGTAAAGGATAGAAGAGATCTTCGAAACTGAGCATAGGCTACTTCATGGATGCGGCCATATGCACGGCCGCCTCGCTGCTGACTTGGTCCCATGTATGGTCTTTCGCATATTGGATACGGTTGTTCTTTTTTTGGAGTGTGTCCAAACTAATTGCCTCATGAATGGCCCGGTCGAATGCCTCATAGTCTTCAGCCACCGTTATCAGGCCCTGAAAATATTTCAGTTCCATAATAGGGACCGAAACAATGGGTTTCCCCGATGCTAGATACTCCAGCAGTTTCTTCGGGTTCCGGTATTGGCCAAATACGTTGTCTGTCGCATAGAAAATGCTTAGGCACGTCATTTCTTGCAGATAATTTGGAAGCTGGTCGTAGTCCTTTTTTCCCAAAAAGTAAACGTTCTGCTCATTTTTTATAGCGGATATGTCCCCTTGCACATTGCCGATAAAAACAAATGAGATGTCCCTGTTCTTTTTTGCCAGGAACTTTACGAGCTCATAATCCAGGTGCACCAAAGCGCCGATATACCCAACGATAGGTCCTTTGATCATCTCCAAATCACCGGGCTTAGGAAGCATTCCTGATTGTGCTTTTGAAAAATGCTCATAATCAACCCCATGGCCCAGATGAAACGTGCTCGGATAGACAGCCTTAGCTTTTTCGGCCAGGTCATGGTTAACAAAAAATGATACGTCAGCATTCCTCTGCAAAACAGTTTCCAATTCAGCAATATAGGGGTTGAGCACGCCATTGTAGTGCGCAATATTATCCACGCAATAATAGACGAGGCACTTAGCGTCTTTTTTCAATGCAATCGCTATGTCTTTGAACGTCGGCAAACAGACCCACAAGACGGGCCGCTCGAACTTCAGAACCTTTAGCACGATGCGGAGTTGAATTAACAACAGCGCCTTGTTGATGCGCTGAACGGCTCGTTGCCATCGGACGATTTGAGGCAATGCTAAGGGAGTGAATACATAGATATTTGATTCGGCCTTCTTGAGGTACCGCATGAGGCTGAGAAACTTGCCCCAGATTTTTTTTAAAATATACCTTCCCTCGCCTAGCCCCGGCGCCTGGACACCGATCGAATTCACAAAAAGGACCCGATTATTTTTAGCAAAGGATTGCATGATGTGAAGATTGGAGTGCGGGTTGTGATACCACCAATCTTCGCCGGCAAAACAAATTATGTTCTCGCCGGAAAAGCTCACGACTGCACCTTCTTTGGCACCAAGGAAGTGTTTAGCGCGAGATAAGTTCCCAGGATGGCCCAGAGATACCAATGGATCACTATATAAGCCGCAAGGTTTTCCGAAAAACTCATGATGAGGAATGCCGGGACAAAGATGGTAACAAATATCGCAAGCCGTTTTTGAAGCTCTGACGTTTTCTTCCTAAGATCAGAAAAAGCTTTTTGCAGGACTAAAAAATACGGCAGAAAAGCGAATATCATGCCGAACACCCCTGACTCCAAAAGATATCGGAGATAATCGTTATGGGCGGCAAGGTGGTCATTCCCGAATTCCCCCGCAGAACTTACTCCGTATCCCGTAAACGGCCTCTGCAAAAACGCATCCCATAAATAAGCCCATTTTTCGAGCCGCCACCCAAGCGCTCCATTGCTATTGACCTGGATACCCGAGGATGTGATCACAAAGGCATTGTTCAAATGCTCCTTAATAATCGGCGTAAATCCGATCAACACCACAAGAGCGAGACCCGGTAATAAAAACTTTCGATTATAAAAAATGGAATAAAAGAACGTCATGATGACAAAAGCAAGCCAGCCACTGCGTGTCTTAGTAAATATGAGTGCTAAAAAAAATATCACGAGGAACGTCGAATGTTTCCATTTGCTCATGTCCTTAGCCGCCCCTGAAAACAGCAGGCCCAACAGGATAAGAAGATAAAAAGAGAGGATATTTGGGTGTCCTAATGTGGCAGCGAATCGTCCGTTCGCAGGATGTTTAAGAACAAAGTACCCCACCCCAATAATAACAGTTAACGCGCCCGACCATAAAATCGCCCCCAGCATTTCCCCTATGCTTTTTTCTGAGTCGGCGAACATCATCGAAAGCAGCATGACAGAAAAAACGGAAAGGTAGCGTAATTCCGCCTTGATTGCATCGGCACGGTGATAAGAAAACAAAATTGCCATAATATTTATGAGGCAAAAGATGGCCCACGCCGTTGAGACCGGCTGAAAAGCCTTTTTTGCGTTTGGGTGAGTCATTAAAAGAATTGTCGCGGCGCCAACCAAAAGAATTGAAAGAGACCCTCCAAGCCCAAGATCGATTCCCGCTACAGAAAAACGGACATTGATCAGAAAGGGATCGATTGCAGCGCGAAAGAGAAGAAGGCATATGAGGAACATTTTCGGTTTACTAAAGGCGAAAAGCACCGTGACGACAACAATAAAACCAAAACCGATGTAATAAAACCACGGCGCCCCGCACACAATACTGACGCTGAGCGCAATTCCACACAGCACAGCAACAATCAGATTAAACTTCATACGGAATCAAACATCCAGTAAATCAGCTTTAGTTTTATAAACAGACCCTGCGTATAAAAGTGTGTATAAGTACCCATCCTTCGGATTTATCTGAGTTGCCGCAGATCCGGCCGAAATTGGTAAGGAGCCGCTTATATCCTTCCAAGACTTACCGGCGTCCGGAGAATACATCAACCGCCCGGCTGGTTTCTCTCCCCACGACACGACACCCGCATAGAGATGGGCCTCATTTCCAGGGTCCATGAAAATACCATCTATGGCATCGCCCGCGTCTGAATGAAAGAGCACTTTCCAGGATACACCGCGGTCATTGGAAACATAGAGCGCCGGCTTGCCGTCAGCACCGGCCACATACATCTTTCCGCTTTTGGAGATGGCCGCGTCAAACACCCAATTCATTTTTGAAAAAACATTCTTCCATGTTTTTCCTCCGTCAATGGAAAGGTATACACCGCCTCCTTTTCCGCACGCCCCCCAGATCAGCCGGCCCTTTTCGGTTGGGTCAGCGGCCAGAGCATTATAAACGCGCAATGAGCCAGGTTGGCCGGATGACCGAACCCAAGACTTTCCACCGTCTTCCGAATTAAATAAGCCGCCGGAGTCGTCGCCATCGATTCCCAAATACAATCTGTTCTCATCATACGGATCTACTGCTATTGCGCGAGGGTATCCTTCTCTCCACATTGTATTCACCTTGGGCCGCCCCTCGGGGAGACCGGTGGCTGTATTAAAAGTCTTACCGCCGTCGCTGCTCCAAAAAACACGATTGGTCTTTTCATGCCACGGAGTCGCAGTGGCCACGATGCGGTCCAGTTTGGGTTGCGATAAAACGCGCCAAACATGTCCGGAAATATTTTTTACAAAATGTTCTGTGGGGAGCACGGGCTGATAATTTTTTCCACCATCTTTTGAGGACAAAAGCCCGTCATCCATCGTCGCAACAAAAATACTGCCCTCCTCGTCTATCACCAAGTCAGAGCCGGAAGTGTTGGGGGCGCCTTTTATTTTTTCATGCCAGGTCAGACCGGCGTCATCCGTGCGCCATACGCCCCAACTGTCCGTATAATAAAATATGTCCGGGTTAAACGGGTCTATCTGCAATGCGTTCGACCTCGAAAAGCCTTTCATCCACTGGCGTGTGGGATTTGAGGCTTCATCGTGGAAAATTTCTCCGACCGCGTCCTTCCAAGAGCGGCCTTCGTCATCGCTTAAGAAGACTCCTCCCTTCCAGTTCTCTTTCCATCCGGCGAGGATGCGTATTTTTCCTTCTTTTAATGTCACTGCCATGTGGAGAGCCGTCCCTTTGGGCAGCTGAGCGGTAAAATTCCAGGTGCGGCCTTCATCCGAAGACATGGCTATTTTATTTCCAACGGCCGCATAAAGCACGTTCCCGTCGGGGCCCCACAAGGCATCCTCTACCCCGTCTTCAAGGCCTGTCAGGGTCGTCCAGACCTTCTCTTTAGAGTCATAACGTCGTCCGCCCACCTTTGAGAATGCAAAAACGGCTAAGCCGTCTTTGCCCGAAAGAATAGCCGTTACAGGCGTTTTTTCGCCGAAAGGACTACTACCCAACTTAGCCCAATGGCCACCTGCATCACCACTAAAGAAAACTTCGCCGGCTTTGGTTCCCGCATAAACATTGAGAGCATTTTGCGGATCCACAAAAATGGAACGCGAGCTTTTTTGGAACGCAATCTCAGGGAGTATTTCACCGCGGTTCCAGACGCTGCCGGCGTCTTCGCTGTGCAGAAAGGAATTTTGAGTGCCCGCATACACATGACTGCCGTCGGAAGAAACAGCCAGCGCGGATACGTTCAAATTATCAAGGCCCTGATTTATAAAACGCCAATTCTCGCCGCGGTCATCACTTCGCCAGATGCCGGCCACATCGGAGGCCGCGTAGAGGCGGCCTTCCACTTTGGAATCTGCGGCCAGCGCCGGATACATCCCGCCGCCATCCCAGCCGGCAAATTCCCACGCGGAGGCCACGGGAGATAATAAAAGTACGTAAGTCGCGAGAAACAACGTTGTCCATTTACGCATTGTTAAAAAAATCTCCTTCACATCCTCTTTACCCACTCAGGAAATGTCTCTATCTTCGTAGCATTAAGAGCCGCAAAAACAAACGGTTCGACATCCTTGGCTAATTGCTTAAAATCAAGCCTCTCACAACGCGCTAACAACGCGGACTTTAGACTTTCTCTATCAGGGATCCCGGCCTTTGCATTCAGATATCGGAAATCAGGCTTTACCAACCCCGCCAAAAATGCCGCATCAAAGAAATCCCTGCCCATGGCACGCTTTCTATTGAGGATGGCATAAAATTTTTGCGATAGCAGTATCGCCGCGGGAACGACCGCGATTCCGCAAAAAACATCAAATTTATTAATTACGATTCGCTCGGGTTTATAGACAAACTCCTGCGCCTGGGCGTCTATTTTTATCAGGACCTTCTCTTCTTTATGGCCAGAAAGACCGGTTTCAAATAAAAGATTTGTGATCTTAATGTCCGCGCTAAACGCCCCCTTGAATGAAACGCCGATCTCTACCGAAAAACCTTCAAGGGCCAAGTTCCGTTTCACTTCCTCTGCCATGGAACGAAAACTGTCATGGGTCATTCCCCTATTATCAAAATCAAGGTCCTCGGAAAAACGTTCCACCCCATGGACGATATGGATCGCCGTGCCGCCCATGAACACAAGCATCGATCCGTACTTTCCGCCGAAGATCGATGCAAGGATCTTATACTGCAGATATTCCCGCAGGATGTTGCGCTTAAAGGGGCGCAGGTAATCCGGATAAAAAGATTCGATCTGGCGGAGCTCAAGCATGATCGATGTAATCCCAGAATGCCGCTGTGCGCTTTTTAAGCGACTGTTGCGAGTAGGCGGACAGATAACTGTTCATTTTTCTTCGGTCCACAACCTCGAGCGACTGCGCCCGGTTTAAGCGCATCGCCGCAAAACTCGCGGCATCACGAATCCCGGGGTGAAGATAAAAATAATCCAACAGCGCTTTTTCCGGCGAGGCTATCTTATAATTTCTGCCGTTAGCCTTATGATATTCAAAGCCAAAATACAGCTTTGCGCGAATAGTACGGTAAGTAAACTCCCCCAGAGGGGTCTTAAAAACCATCGTCTTGCGCGTGCACGCAGACGTGACCCCATAAACACTTTCGGGGATCAATCCATGATGGGCAAGCGCCATCTCAAATGAAATATACGAAGGCGCATAGATCCGGTTGGCCATTTCAAACAAGCTTTTCTCGTCTAGCGAGACATCCGCGAAAATATAATGCCCTTTGATTATTTTTCGTATATAGCCCTTTTCCTGCCATTCGCTAAGCCGCCTGCGGTGGAACTTTGGGTCGGCCTGCCGAATATCCGCCAGTGAAAACCCTGTGAATAGTCCAAAAGTTGCTCTTAATTCCGGATATCTCATATGTTTCTCATAAGTGTTATTAATAACATCTATAAGAAATATATCATGAAGCCAATTACCTGTCAAGTTTCCGGATAAGCTCCTGATAAATAGCTTCTATCTTTTTCACTGTTTGGCGGATATCGCACTGCGATTCCACAAGCTTTCTCCCCGCTTCACCGATGCGCTTGGCCTCATCCCGATGCTCTAACAGATAAGAAATCTTTTCCGCCCATTTGCCGGCGTCGTGAGGGTCGAGTAAAAAGCCGTTAGTGCCCTCAGAGATAAAATCATCATTGCATCCCGCTCCCTTGGATACCAGAACCGGAACGCCATGGCTCATCGCTTCCAACATCGTCAGAGAATGCAGCTCCCGCAGCGTCGGGAGAATAAAAATGTCCGACTTTTTCAAGATCCCTGAGACATCCGGCCGGAATCCGAGCAATTCGATTTTTGACCCCAGCCCCCTCCTGGCTATCTCCTCTTCTATGGATTGTTTTTGAGGCCCGTCGCCAGCTATTTTAAAAATGACATCCTCCCCTTGCGTCTTCTCCGCAATAGAAAGAATGAATGCCGCGTTCTTTTCCGACGACAACCGCATGGCCGTAAAAACGGTCTTTTTTCCGGAGGTCGGATGAACAACACCATTGCTATAATTTTCGAGAGGCACACCGTTCAAAAGAAGCCGGACGTTCTCTTCCTTTTTGAGCCGGTTCTTAAGCACGAATTCACGGTTGCTTCGCGTCAACACCAGGATCACGTCGGACAACCGCCCAAAAAATCCCGCATGCTTGAACTGATGAGTGACAGGCAATCCGGCCGCTTCGAACATGGAAGCCGGTTCGTAGCGAGGGTCGTGCACATGCTCTACGATTTTTGCACCAGCAAGTTTTGCCGCAAGACTGCCCCACACATGCGCATTGAAATTATGAGTGTGGACTACCTGGATGCGGTTCTTCCTAATGTAAGAAGCCAGCTTAAGGATGATGCCAATCGAGACCAAACTCAACACTTTCGTGGGGTTATCGGCATATTTAAAAAGACGGACGCCTTTCCCGCGTAATTTCTCTTCAAACGGCCCTCCGGAGGCATAAGCTACATGCGGTTCCGTTTTGGATAGATCATGAAAACGGGCAAGATTGTATACATTGGATTCAGCGCCCCCCAAACGAAGCGTATGGATGACATGCAGCACCCGGATTTTGCCGTCCCGCCGGACTACGACCTTCTCCAGAAGTCTCATCGGAACGAAGCTCAATGCGATCCACTTGGATCTGTTTAACCAAAAGATCTGGGTTCTCATATTCAGAAAAGCCTTACGTCCTTCAGCAGAAAATGCGTACTTGATCTGCCAGATGGCATAATTCTGAATAAAAAAATTCTTAAACTCACGGATTTCATCCTGGGTTTTTTTTGGAACAGGATACTGCTTCATCAGGCGGTCCAGTGTATCGAAAAAAACTAGTTTTTCCGGAAGCGGGTTTGTCTGACATGCGCGGGCCTCCGCATCCTGGAAGTACGTGGCCCCGACTGCCGAATCTAATATGATCGGATACATAAAAAGAACCCTAATCCAAGTATCCAGGTCCTCGCCCAATTTAATGGCGACAGGGAACGCACCCGTCTCGTCGAATACCCTTTTCCTGATGGCGACTGCGGAAGACCATATCGGGCTACCGTGGGTGGCCATCCTGAAATAGTTATTGATATCAATAATCGTGAGCTCGTTCCTCAATCCCCGGACCGCTGTTTTGATTTTTTTGCCTTTCGAGAGGATCTCATAATTCGCCGCATAACCGCCCGCGTCCGGATATTGCCGGGACATCCGGATGATCCTCTTCAAAAAATCCGGCTTATAGGCATCATCAGCATCTAAGAATGCGACCAAATCAGAGGTAGCCTCCTGAATGCCGCAGTTTCTCGCCGAGGACACACCAGCGTTCGCTTTCTTTATGACCCTGATCCGGCCGTCTTTGATCGACCCTGCGATATCTGCACTATTATCCGTAGAACCATCGTCCACGACGATAAGTTCAAAATTCTGATAACTCTGATTAAGAACCGAATTCATCGCTCGGGCAATGTAAGCTGATTTGTTAAATAGCGGGATTACAACACAAATTTTATTCTGATTTTTTGGCATCAATGGCGATTTTTACAAGTTAACCTAAATTTCACTAATCCTTAAAAAAGGCATGACTCTTCTGGAAAGCTTAACAAAATACCAGACAATCAAAGAATCTATGCCTAAATAATAAATACTGATGAGTCCTCTCATTTTATTCTGCTTTTTAAAATACTCGATAGGTTTAATAGCCATGCCTTTATTACGTATGCTGAATGCATATTCGAGATGAAATAAATGATATTTAGATAAAAACTTTTCTCGAAGAGCTCCATCAATAGCATATTTTTCAACAAAGTGATGTCCTATTTTGTAGTAGGAGGACCAAAACTTTAGTTGATTATTACGATTTGGCGGCCTACTAATAGTGCCCCGCATTTTTCGATAAATTGAAAGTGGCTTATCAATATAACCGAACCTGCTGACTTTTGAGAATTCGAGCCACATAGGATAATCCTCCATCATGAAGCCCAACTTGTGCCAAGTTTCAAAATCAGCATGTGCTTGATATAGATCTCTGCGAAAAAAAGCAGTAGACGCCATAATAAAATTCCCAAAAATAAGCTCGCTAAAAACATCGCCGACCTTTACTGATATTTTAGGATGTTCGTACCAGCTCTTATTATTTCCTTGGATTAATATCTTGTAGTTAGAGTGCACGAGGCCATGATCGGGGTTAGACTCTAAAAAATCATATTGGTTTTGCAGTTTTTCGCTGGATAAAAAAAGATCATCCCCTCCCAAAAGGGCAATATATTTTCCACGACATGTATCCAATATCCCCTTCACATTGGGCAACAGACCCAGATTTTTCTCATTATAAATCACCCTAATCTTCTCCGGATATCGCCTCTGAAAATCCAAAAAAATATCTTTAGAATTATCTGTCGACCCGTCATCGCCAGCTACTATTTCGTAGTCGAAATTGGTTTGTTGATTTAGGACACTGGTGAGCGTCTCCGCAACGTAACGCTCTTGGTTATAAAACGGAATCGCCACTGATACCATTATTTTTTCAGCCATTTAATTTCCTATCGCGCAGCTATTGATATTTTGGGTTTAAAAAACAAGATATCGCGGAAAATGAACACCATCACCAATAAATAGATGAAATAATTGAACGCAAAAGCATAGGTTGCCCCTACAACTCCCATTCTCGATACCAATAGCCTCGTCAGCACATACAGGGATACTCCAAAAATAAGTTCGGTAAAAATATAAATCTTGGTCATCGCTTTCGCAATCAAAAGATATCCCAGTATCCAGGAGGCGATCTTTAGCACGTCTCCTAAGAGCTGCATCGCGAAAAGCGGTAACATAGGAAGAAACGATTCAGCCAAAAGCGTATGGACAATCCACCCGCGTAGAAAATAAATCAACAGGGATGAAAGAATGGTCAAAGGTAAAACAAACGCAAAACCCTTTAGGATTTCGAGTTGTAGATCCTTCTCTTGTTTCAATTCAGAGAGTCGGGGGAGGTAGTAAACACTCAGTGTCATTGTAATAAAAGATAGGTAAAGATCGCTGATACGAATCATTCCCTGCCAGTACCCGGCTGATTCAATAGATATGCTTTGGATAATGAAATTTCTGATTTGCAGCTGAATAAAAGTGACGGCAAAAACACTGGTAAAAGCCATCAAGGAAAATCGAGACAGTTTCTTGAGGCTTCCAGGATCCATGCCGGAAAAAAAATTGGCTTTGGAAAACCAGTTCGATTTGAGCACGAAGGCGAGCGCCACAAAAAATACCAAAGTCTGGCTTAAAATAACACCTAAAAAGGCCCCAAAAACGCCATATCGAATCACCAATAGGACAGCGATTAGAAGGCCGGCGACCGAACTGACGATATTAATAGCCACGATTTTTTTAAACTCTTTGTAGCCGTTTAGCACGGCCATGAAATAGCCATTCATTGCAAATAAAACTAGCGTTAAAGCAAGAATACCGAAAGCGGCCTCGTACTCGTCTGTATGTAATAGCTTCATGGATAGTATATGCCTGCCAAAAAAGACAACTAAAGAAACGAGGACACTTCCGAGCAGAGTCACCGCAAATCCCGAACTCAAGATTTTGGTCCGTTTTTCAGGGTCATCGTAATGCTCAGCCGTATATTTGGTGATTCCACCGTTAATTCCCATCGTGGAGAACACCATTGCCATGGATGATACGTTTAAGAATTGCCCCAAAAGCGCCACGCCGGCGGGGCCAAGATAAATAGCGGTAATTTTGCTACTGATAAGGGAGGAGATGATTTTTATAAAATTCGCGACACCATTCAAGGCGCTTGTTTTGACCAATTTGCTTTTCAACACCC
>JANNFA010000098.1:0-4139 GCA_031379345.1 Candidatus Omnitrophota bacterium
CGACAGGGATGGATGAATTCTTTGCCAGTGAGGCCCAAGGCCTTCATCAGCGCGCGGCTGGCTTCCTCCACAGATTTCGTGTCAAATGAAGCCAGGCCTTCCAGGGTCTGGGCGTATTTCAGAAAAGCGTCTTTTAAACGCGGGTCTCTCAAGAATTCCTCTCGCGCGACTTGATCGTACTCGATCTTGTCGTCAAAGAAAAACTGGGCCAGATCCGGAAACTGGGCAAGCATGAAGATGCGTTCGTGGTGCAACGTGACAAGTTTCTCCAGCCAAACCCGGTCCCATGTTTCAGGGGCGTATCCCCTCTTCTTGAGAGACGGCAAAAGCAGGTCGGTAAGCACAGGCACCGCGAGCTTTCGTACGTACTGCCCATTCACCCATTCCAATTTGTCCTTCCCGAATACGGCGCCGGTCTTGAGCACGCGGCTTAGGTCGAATTTTTTCACGAGCTCTTCGCGGCTTAAGATCTCTTCATTATTTCCGGGCGACCAGCCAAGAAGCGATAGATAGTTCACGATCGCATCGGGAAGAAAGCCTTGCTCCAGGTATTCACGGATGGCGGTCGCGCCATGGCGTTTGGACATGCGTGAGCGGTCGGCGCCGAGAATAAGCGGGATATGACAGAAAATGGGCGGCTTGAGTCCGAGCGCTTCGTAAACCGGGATCTGCTTGGGCGTGTTCATGATGTGGTCATCCCCACGGATGACATGCGTGATTCCCATGTCGGCGTCGTCGCAGACCACCGCAAAATTGTAGGTGGGGCTGCCGTCCGATTTAAAGATCACAAGATCTTCGGCGAGCGAGCCGTGCTGCTCCAGGTCAAATTCGATACGGCCATGAAGCATGTCCTCGAAGCCGACCTTTCCGCTCTTGGGCACGCGGAAACGGATCGCATTCTCTTCCGGATAGGCGAGCCCTTTGTCGATAAGTTTTTGCGCCTGGGTGCGATAGAACTCGGTGCGCTTGGACTGAAAAACAAGCTCGCCGTCCCAGTCTAGGCCCAGCCACTTGAGACTCGACAGGATCTCCTCGAGAAATTCCTGCTTCGAACGTTCTTTATCCGTGTCTTCGATACGAAGAAAGAATTTTCCGCCCATATGACGCGCAAAGAACCAATTAAAAAGCGCGGTACGGGCACTGCCGATATGAAGAAAACCGGTAGGACTTGGGGCAAAACGAACACGGACTTCAGACATTTTTAAGAAAGCTCCACTTCGATGCGATGGATGGCTCCGTCCCGTACGCGTAATGAAAAAGGACTTGGAACGGTGTCTCCCTTGAACTCTCTCCAACGGCCGCTGCGTTCCTGCAGACGGATACGACGAACGGAGGAACGCTGTTTTCCGAAGGTGTCGAGTCCTCGTTTGTTCGAGTAAACCACGAGGGTCTTCCCAAGAAACAGGAATGCAAACGAGTTGCTTGGGAGTTTCACGGCCTGCTCTTCCCCGCGCTTATCGACGTACACGCGCACGACCTCTTTCTCGGTGAAGAGCGACGCAGGCAGGTGCGGCTCAAAACGTAAAGAGACTTTTCCGTCGGGTCCCAGCACGAAGGGCCGCTTTCCGATGTTCATCTGAAGCCACATCTGCAAAAACTCGGCCGTCGAACCGGACAAACGCGCGACAAAACCAGTGCCGTGAAGCGCTTCATCCGGAAACACGCTCGAGACAATGAACGAAGAGTTTTCCATCAGACTCCGGCCATAACGCTCGGCCGGCTGGAAAGGAACAAGTGCTCGCCGGAAATCATGAAAAAAATCCTCATAGAGGCCGGCTTTTAAGAGCTCGAGAAGATATTTGTATTCCATATGAAGCCAGATAGATTCATTCTCCAACCAACCTGGCGTGAACACTCTTGCGCGGCCCACCTCCAGTGAAGCCGACTCCATGGATTCATTCACTTTGTACATGCCGAGCTTCATATCAAAAAGAGAGCTTCTACGCACCGAGTTGTGCAGCGCTTTTCTACGTGACGGATCCTTCTCTACCTTCATCGCGTGCACGTTGCTCTCAAGAAAATACGGGAGCGGGGATTGACGAAATGCCAACGGCTTAAAACGAGTCACTTCATTCTGGAAATAGGTCGGGTATAGACCGCGTTTTGGGTTGAAAGCCTTTTCGATCCCAAGGTCCACTTTCTCTCGCGCGCGCTCAAGGAATGTCTTGAGGAACTCGAGGCTCACGTAACGTTCGGCTCCGGAAACGCCGTGGGCGATGGAAGCACGGTATTTTTCTTTGAACGAGGTGGCCGCATCCCAAAATGCATGGGGAGTTCCGCCTTCGTGCCGCAGAGTATCACGCAGCAAATCGTCCATCTTCAAAACAAAGGCGGCAACCTCTTCGGGGAGCGTCACCGCACTCGCCTCATCCGGCCCGAGCGCCTCGAGGCACTGCACCATCAACACGGCCAAACGCTTCAGCTCAAACGTCTCGCAAAGCGAGGAACCGGCCAGGCCCGGTAAACCGTTCAACGCGTCATACCAGGAAGGCTTGTCGGCCTCCATCTCGATGCCGGTGCCTTCCGCATCCAGGGAGGCTAATTTATTGACGAAGAGACAGACTAATTTTGATAAGAGCGTCGTCCGGTAGACCTCCCCTTTACCTTGGCGCGTGCGCACCCAATTTTTTTCCTTCTCACGCAAATCAAGACGCGCGGCCTTTTCTTTGTCATTTAGTACCGCCCCGTACTGGCGCACCTGCTTTGAGGGCAACACTTGATATTTTTCCATTCGCGGCCGTACGCGGTGTGCGTTGTCGTAAAAAGTGTATTCCCGCTTTCCGAGGAGCGCTTCGCGGAGCTTTTCCGGATAGATCGCCAGATAGCTCTCTAAGAGATCAAGGTTGTAAGCCCAGTGGTCCACCCAGAAGCCTTCTCCGTGCTCGGCCTTTTCCTCAAGAGAAAGCTCTCCCGCCAACTCGTTCAGCAATTTTCCGAAAGAAGCCGGGCGCGTCCACCCCCTCTCCTCCAACCAGCGATAAAAGGTACCCAGTTTGAACGGTTTGGAAAGATACGCTTCCACCTCGGAGGCCTTTTTAGGACCGAAATGACGCGACAAAGCCTTCCGCGCTCCGGCCGTACGGCGATAATGCAGTTCACAACCTTTCACAACAAGCGGGTTGAAACCATCGAGCTGAAGAAGATTCATGAAAGTCTTAAGGTTCGCGTCGCCCACACGCGGTTCAAACCACACATCGCTGCGGCGATTCTGGTTTACATCGCGATAGTTTCCATCGCCCTGTGCAAAATAGGTATCTTCCACCAAAAAACGATTGTAATCACGTTCAAGATCGCCGTGCTTGCGGGAATAGACATAATAGACGAGAGGTTTTTCCGAATCACCCAGACACAACGGCATGCCGCCGCGAAGCATGTTGTCAAGATAGGTCTGCCCGCAATACGCATCATAGGCGGCCGAAGAGCTGACTGTAAAGATGGGTGCTTTGAGTCCTTGAATGAGCCGGCGGTTCTCCTCGCGCTTTTCTTCAAGATAACCGCCCTTACGCGCCCTCGATAGATAACGGTTCAAAGCCTCCGAGGACCGCGCATGTCCAACCAACGAACACAGCGTCTTTGATTTTCCAGGTGCCAAACGGAATTTGGAATATCCGAATACACAGGGCGTCTTACTTTCACGCACTTGTTTCAATCCATACTTAAAATCTTTCTTTTGGAAAAAAAACTGGGGCACCGCATAATCCAGTGACGCTCCAAACACGGCGGCAGGGTCGACAAAAACATCGAGTGGCTCGCCTTTTCGGCTCGACTCGAACGCGGTATAGAAATTTCCGCCCTCTACCATCGTCACTTCCGGACGGTCCGTCGCGTCGACCTTCAGCTTCAGAAAAGGAGCCTTTTTTTCAAGATTTTCCACGGTCATCCATGCTTCGATCGTGCGGCTCATCTGCTTCACGAAGAATTCATTCATGCCGTAGGGGTTGACCTGAGGCAATCCGTCGAGCGCCTCAAGATCCAGGGTCTGGGCGGAGTGGTTTGTGAACGTGACTTGGCGCGCCAGCGCCGCAATAGGCTCTCCGGGCACGGTGAAATAAACCACCTCGGTCTCAAGGGCTGGGTGGGCAGCACGGTCGCGTATGACCAACTCATGCGAACTGACCTCCAGAGTCTGGTGGGTATAC
>JANNFA010000112.1:0-6991 GCA_031379345.1 Candidatus Omnitrophota bacterium
GCCTGATCTCCAAGGTCGGCGACGGCCCTGTGGATGCGCTCGGAAAAGCTCTGCGCGATGCCTTGGCCGAGTTTTATCCCGAGGTCAAAGAGGTCCAACTCGATGACTATAAAGTGCGTATCGTGAACTCCAAGGCCGGCACGGGCGCCAAAGTGCGCGTCGTCATCGAATTTCATGACAAGGACCGTGTTTGGGCGACCGTGGGCGTTTCAACCAATATCATCGAGGCGAGCTGGAAGGCGCTTGTGGACGCCTACGAATACAAATTGTTGAAAGGCCTGAAGTGAAGTCTACCCCCAAGGCGCCGGAGCCGGGCCCGGACCTTTCCAAGGCCTATGAGGCCAAGCTCGTCGAAAAAAAATGGTACCAGACGTGGATGAAGAACGGCTATTTCAAGGCCTCCTCAAAGTCCAAGAAAAAGCCGTACACCATCGTCATCCCTCCGCCCAACATCACAGGCATCCTGCATATGGGTCACGCGTTAAACGACACCATTCAGGATATCCTCACCCGCTTCAAGCGCATGCAGGGTTTTGAAGCGCTCTGGCTTCCCGGCACGGACCACGCGGGCATCGCAACGCAGAACGTCGTTGAGCGTTCGCTTCGTGAAGAAAACCTGACGCGTCACACCTTGGGACGTGAAAAGTTTCTTGAGCGCGTCTGGAAATGGCGTGAGAAATACGGCAATACCATCATTCGCCAGCTCCAACGCCTGGGCGCCTCTTGCGACTGGGACCGCACTCGTTTCACGATGGATGAGGGGCTTTCGCGCGCCGTGCGCGAAGTATTTGTCCGCCTATATGACAAAGGCCTTATTTACCGCGGCAATTACATCATCAACTGGTGTCCGCGTTGTCAGACGGCGCTTTCCGATGAGGAAGTACACCACAAGGATATCACCGGCCATCTTTATTACATGAAATATGCGATCGAGGGCTCCGACGAGTACGTCACGATCGCGACGACGCGTCCGGAGACGATGCTGGGCGACACAGCGGTCGGTTTTAATCCCAAGGACGAGAGGTTCCAGCATTTAAAAGGGAAGACGGCCATCCTTCCGCTCTTGAATCGCAAGCTCCGCATCATCGAGGACGAGGACATTGACCCGAAGTTCGGCAGCGGCGCGCTTAAGATCACTCCCGCGCACGACCCGGTCGATTTTCTTCTGGGCAAGAAATATAAACTCGACAGCATCAACATCCTAAACCCCGATGCCTCGCTCAATGAAAATGCGGGGCCGTACAAGGGCATGGATCGCTTCGAAGCACGTAAAAAAATCCTGGCGGAGCTTGAAGACCGTCGAATCCTTCTTGAAACAAAAGAACACGTGCATGCGGTCGGCCACTGCTATCGCTGCTCGACCGTGATCGAGCCCTATCTTTCCTTGCAGTGGTTTGTCCGTATGAAGCCGCTTGCCGAGAAGGCGATCCAAGTCGTGAAAGAAGGGAAGACCACCTTCGTCCCGGCCCGATGGAACAAAGTCTACCTGGATTGGATGACCAATATTCGCGACTGGTGCGTCTCGCGTCAGATCTGGTGGGGTCACCGCATCCCCGTCTGGTATTGCGAACCCTGCCGGGCGAAGAATCCGAGCGAAGGTCTCATTGTTGCCGTGGAAGAGCCTAAGAAATGTCCCAAATGCGGCAACGCCGAGCTCGTTCAGGATCCCGATGTGCTCGATACCTGGTTCTCGTCGTGGATCTGGCCGTTTTCGACACTGGGGTGGCCCGAAATAACGGCCTACCTCAAGTATTTCTATCCCACCGACACGCTTGTCACCGGTTATGAGATCATCTTTTTCTGGGTGGCGCGCATGATCATGTCGGGCCTCGAGTTCATGGGCAAGGAGCCCTTTAAGACGGTTTATATTCATGGCATCGTTCGTGACGACACGGGCGCAAAAATGTCCAAGTCACTGGGAAATGCGGTCGACCCCATCCAGATCATCGATGAATACGGGGCCGACGCTCTGCGTTTTGCGCTTATTTCGATCACGGCTGAAGGGCAGGATGTTTATTGTTCCAAGGAAAAGTTTGAGTTTGGCCGGAATTTTGCGAACAAACTCTGGAACGCCTCGCGTTTTATCGCCATGAACCGCAAACCCCGGCTTTTAAAGAAGGTCCCGACAACCGCTCAACTCTCGTCCGCCGACCGTTGGATTCTTTCGCGTCTGCATCAGACCATCGAGAAGGTGACAGCCTGTCTCGAAAAACACCGCTTCAATGAGGCGGCAGGCGTGATCTATGACTTTTTCTGGCATGAGCTTTGCGACTGGTATTTAGAGATCGTGAAGGGGCACATTGATTCGCCAGGCGTGCAATGGGTCCTTCATGAAGCGCACGACAAAACGCTGAAGCTACTGCACCCCTTCATGCCTTTCATCACAGAAGAGATATGGCAGTCCATCCCGCATACGGGGGAAACCATCATGCGCGCGCCTTGGCCAAAGGCCGAAAAAAAGCGCATCGACACAAAGATCGACGCCCAGATGCAGCTGGTCATCGGAGAGATCCAGGCCATCCGCAATGTGCGCTCCGCCTGGCAGATCAATCCCAAGGACTCCGTGAAGGTGGTCGTGAAGGCCGGTCGCGACAAAGAATTGAAAGTGCTCCAAAATTATTCCACGATTATCGCGCAGATGGCGAAAGTTTCCTCACTGCAGATGGGGAAGAACCTCTCACGCCCGAAAGAGTCGGCCGTGGCCTCTATCGGCCGCGTCGAGACCTATGTTGTCTTGACGGGTTTAGTGGATGTGAAAGTCGAGCGCCAGCGCATCGAGATTGCGCTCACCGACGTGGATAAAATGATAAAAAATCTCCAAGGTCGTCTTGAAAACCAGGAATTTTTAAAAAAAGCCCCTAAAGACATCGTCGACAAAGAGCGCCTGAAGGCCGAGGAGCTTGCGAACCGGCGCCAACGGCTTCAGGACAACTTAAAAGCTCTGACAGATTAGATGATCCGCGCAGACGTTGTCGACCTCATCGTCAAACTTGCGCTGCGCGAGGATGTCGGGCGAAAAGACATCACCAGCTCCTCTGTTTTTCCCGAGTCACTCAATATCCGTGCCGAGATCCAGGCCAAAGAAGTAGGCGTTCTCTGCGGGATCGAGACGGCCGAGCGCGTTTTTCGCCACGTGGACGATGACCTGCGTTTTTTGCCTGCCGCCAAGGATGGAGAATCAATCGAGCCCGGCCGTGAGATTGCCTACATCGAAGGTTCTGCTCAATCCATCCTGGTCGCCGAGCGCACCGCGCTCAATTTTTTGGGGCATCTTTCCGGTATTGCAACGCTGACCCGCCAATTTGTGGACAAGGTGAAGCACACCAAAGTCGCTATCCTCGACACGCGCAAGACCATGCCCAACCTGCGCCTTCTTGAGAAAGAGGCAGTCGTGGCCGGAGGCGGGGCGAATCATCGTTTCGGGCTTTATGACCAGGTGCTCATCAAAGACAATCACCTGCGGGTCCTGAGAGACCATTCTATCCCGTCTATTGTGGAGAGGGTGCGTGAGACGGTTTTAAAAAAAACGATCGTCGGGATCGAGGTAAAAAATTTAAAAGAACTTGCCGAAGCTTTAAAAACCGACGTGAGTTATGTTCTGCTCGACAACATGAGCGTAGAAACGGTGTGTGAGGCCGTGAAAATGCGCGGCGCCAGGACAAAGATCCAATTCGAAGTCTCCGGCGGTATCCGTCTAGACAATGTGCGCGAGTACGCCGAAACCGGCGTCGAACGTATCTCCATCGGCGCGCTGACCCATAGCGCACCCTGTCTCGACATTTCTCTCGACATCGTTTGATGGATTTCAAACTCACCTCCTCCATGAAGCCCCAGGGCGACCAGCCCGAGGCCATCCGTAAGCTCGTGGAGGGCTTGAGGGAGGGCGAACAAAGCCAGACGCTCCTCGGCGTCACCGGAAGCGGAAAAACCTTTACGATCGCCAATGTCATCCAGGCTGTCCAGCGCCCGGTGCTTGTGCTTTCGCATAACAAGACGCTCGCCGCCCAACTTTACAGCGAGTTCAAGGAGCTTTTTCCAGAAAATGCGGTGGAGTATTTCGTGAGTTACTACGATTATTACCAGCCCGAAGCCTACGTGCCGTCCACCGACGTTTTTATCGAGAAAGATTCTTCCATCAATGAGGATATCGACCGCCTCCGCCTCCGCGCGACCAGCTCACTTTTATCGCGGCGTGACACCATCGTGGTCTCGTCAGTGTCCGCCATCTACGGCCTGGGCTCGCCCGATGAGTATCGCGAGATGCTCGTATTTTTAAAAGCGGGGCAGGGCCTAACCCGCGATGACCTGTTGAAAAGTTTGGTCGACATCCAGTATCAGCGGAACGATGTCGAGTTTAAGCGCGGCACATTTCGCTCGAAAGGCGATACCGTCGATATCTACCTTGCTTATGAAGAAAATGCGCTCCGCGTCGAGTTTGACTGGGACACGGTCAAGCGCCTCTCACGCATTCACCCGGTTACCGGGAACACACTCTATACACTCGACTCTATCGCGGTGTATCCGGCCAAGCATTTCGTCACGACCGAACCGCGTCTGGATGCCGCGCGCGTGGAGATCGAGCGAGAACTAAATGAGCGTTTGAAGGAATTAAACTCACAAAACAAACTTGTGGAGGCCCAGCGCCTGGAACAGCGCACACGCTATGACATGGAGATGATGAAAGAGCTTGGTTTTTGTTCAGGCATCGAAAATTATTCCCGCATCATCGGCGCCCGCGCCCCCGGCGCGCGTCCCCAGTGCCTGATCGATTATTTTCCGAAGGATTTTCTTCTTGTCGTGGACGAATCACATATCACGATGCCGCAGATACGCGGCATGTATTTCGGCGACCGCTCGCGTAAAGAAACCCTCGTAGAGTATGGTTTTCGTCTGCCCAGCGCGCTCGACAACCGTCCGCTGCGCTTCGAAGAGTTTGAAGTCCTCGTCGGGCAGTCGCTTTTTGTTTCCGCCACGCCCGCGCCTTATGAGATCGAGCGCTCTTCGCGCATCGTCCAGCAAGTCATCCGGCCCACCGGTCTTTTGGACCCCGAAATTGAGATCCGCCCATCAAAAAACCAGGTAGACGACCTGATGATGGAAGTGGAGAAGCGCGCAGAAAAAAAAGAGCGTGTCATTGTGACCACGCTGACCAAGCAGATGGCCGAGGACCTCGCGGCCTATCTCAAGACGGCCGGTATCCGCGTGAAGTATCTTCACTCTGAGATCGACGCCATCGAACGTGTAGAGATCTTGCGCGACCTGCGTTTGGCTAAGTTTGACTGCCTGGTTGGCATCAATCTTTTGAGAGAGGGCATCGACCTGCCCGAAGTGTCGCTCGTGGCCGTGCTTGATGCCGATAAAGAGGGGTTTCTGCGAAGCGAAACGTCTCTCACCCAGGTCGCGGGCCGCGCTGCGCGTCACCAGAACGGCCACGTCATTTTTTATGCCGACAGGATCACCGACTCCATGCGCAAAACCATGAACGAGACCACGCGAAAGCGCAAGGTGCAGACCGAATACAACAAACAGCATGGCATCACACCGACCAGCATCAAAAAAGAAATACGCGACGGCATCGAGGCCATCAAGCGCGCCCGCGAGATCGTCCAGGAGGCCGCGGGTGTCACGGCTGAGACCGATGACATTCTCCAGGTGGTCAGTGACCTCGAGGGCGAGATGGAAGAGGCGGCCAAGCTCATGCAGTTCGAACGCGCCATCGAACTTCGCGACCAGATCAAAAAATTAAGACGAAAGATGGAAAAGGAAAAAATCGCTTGAGTCAGGCTGAAGATAAATTATTCGCGGATGAAATTCAGGAGGGATTGAAGACCCGCATTCTCGGAAAGCGCGTATTTTCTTATGAGGACTTGGATTCCACGAACAATGCGGTAAGAAAGTTGGGGGAAGAGGGTCTTGTTGAAGGCGTTTGCGTGTTTGCCGAACATCAGAAAAAGGGCCGGGGGCGTCTGGGGCGTAAATGGGATTCGCCGAAAGGAAGCGGCATTCTTCTGTCCGTGCTTCTTCGTCCGTCTATCGAGCCCTACGCCGTGCCGCGCGTGACACTGGCCGCAGCGATGAGTGTCATCCGCGCTGTCCGCCTGGAAACCGGGCTGCAATTGGGAGTCAAATGGCCCAACGATGTGGTTTTTGAGGGTAAAAAGCTCTGCGGCATTCTTACCGAGATGAGCGCCGAGGCCGACCGGGTTAATTTTTTGGTGCTGGGCATTGGTCTAAACGTCAACTCCAAGGCCGCCGATCTTCCTCCGGGGAGCACTTCCTTGCGGGAATTGCTCGGAAAAAAAATCGCGCGTGTGTCGCTGGCCCAGAAGATCCTTCAGGAACTTGAAAAATCCTATGAGCGCGTGAAGGCCGGCCGGCACGAAGAGCTTTGTGAGGAGTGGGAGTCGGTGTCGCATACAACAGGCCAACAGGTATCCGCCAAGCTTTTGGGCCGCACGGTCCATGGCACCGCCACCGGCATCGATGCTGACGGCGCACTGTGGATACGACATGACAATGGATTTCAGGAACGAATTCTCTCCGGCGATGTACAATTGATAAGGAAAAAATGAAGCTACTAGCCGCCGACATCGGGAATACCAGCATTCATTTCGCCCTGCGCGACAAAGGGAAATGGCGCGGGCATTTTTCCATTTCGACCCAGGCCCCCGAGAAAGCACTCCGTGCCCTTCTTATAAAAAAGGTAGCGCTTTTTCGGGGCACCGAGGCCGCTATCGCGAGCGTGGTGCCGGCCAAAAGCGCCGTTTTAAAACGACTCCTCATTTCACTGGGCGTGCGCACCTATCTCATCGGCAAAGACATTCCCGTGCCGGTCAAAAATCTTTACCGCAATCCCCGCCAGGTCGGCGTCGACCGCCTGCTGAATGCGCTGGCTGCCTATAAAATTTATAAAAAGGAACTCATCGTTATTGATTTCGGCACCGCCATCACGTTCGATGTTGTGAGCCGCCGGGGAGAATATTTGGGGGGC
>JANNFA010000189.1:0-3872 GCA_031379345.1 Candidatus Omnitrophota bacterium
AGTGGCAGCGCCAGCTGTCGCCAGAAGCGCCACCCACAGAAGACTGGCACTACGCTTTTCTTCGCGATATCTCCAAGGGCGGCGTCGGTTTCGAGACCGGCGAGGTCGTGACCCTAGGGGATCTTCTTTATTTTAAGGTAAAAATTCATTTTGCGCTGTGGCCGTTCAACTGCACGGGGCAGGTGGTGCGTGTGCGGCCCCTCGGAAAACCAGGTTCTGCGGAAGTGGGTGTGATGTTCCTTCAGATCGATCCCAAGGATGCCGATTTGATCGACCTGCTCGCCTGGGAACAAGAACAGAAAAAGGGGCCGGATTCTTGAGCCGAGCTCTTATCACCGGTGCCTCCAGCGGCATCGGCCGCGATCTGGCGATTGTCTTTGCCCAGAACGGTTGGGACCTTGTGCTGGTCGCGCGAAGAGCTCAAAAATTGGATGAGTTGGCGCAGGAATTAAAACGTGTCCATGGGATTTCCGCCGAAAGCATTCCGATAGACCTCTTTGACCCAATCTCCCCCGAAAAACTTTTTCGTGAAGTATCGGCCCGCGGTCTACAGATAGACGCTCTCGTAAACAATGCCGGCATCGGTTCGTTCGGCCTGTTTGCCGAGGTCGGAATGGACACCCACACACGTCTTATCGAACTGAACATCACCTGCCTCACAAAATTAACGAAGCTTTTTTTACCCCCGATGCTGGAACGGAAAAAGGGATACGTATTGAACGTGGCATCCACAGCGGCGTTTCAGCCCGGCCCCTTAATGGCGGTCTATTATGCTTCTAAGGCGTATGTGCTTTCTTTTTCAGAGGCGATTTCCAATGAATTGGAGGGAAGCGGTGTTTCGGTGACGACACTTTGTCCGGGGGCGGTGAGAACTGGTTTTCAGGAAGCGGCCAATATGACCCAATCAAAACTATTCAGGCATGTGACGCTTGACGGGGCACGAGTTGCCCGCGAGGGTTACCGAGCGATGACGATCGGGAAAAGGGTGATCGTTCCCGGCCTGCGGCACCAATTTCTTGCTTTCTCAGCGAAGTTTGTTCCGCGTGCTCTCATCTTGCGAACCGTGCGCCAGCTTCAAGAGATAGACAAGGCCCCGCTTAAACCATAGAACGAAGCGCCGTCCAAGGCGAAACCGACACTTCAAGATTGTCCCGCATTTTTCCGGAACGCCCTACCTCGATCCCGCCCGCAATTTGGACGCCCTCGGAACGGCAATTTGTCACCGCGACTTTTGTTCCGGAACGGTTCTGCTTCACCAGAAAACATAATTCCTGCACATGGATGGGTTTTCGCAATAGGAACCGCCAGCTGCCCACGGCCTGCGAGTTACCGTAATAGTCCTTAGTAAAAAAAATGTCTTCGAAGCGGATCTCTGTTTCGGAGGCCCCTTTGGCGGAGAGGTCGAAGCGGATGAGACGCAGTATCCCGCCAGAGGCGCGCACGAGCGGCTTTCCTTCCTTCGAATCGATGGCGAAGGCGCCGAATCGCAAGGAGTACCAGCGCTCAAAATGGACGTTTCGAACGGTTACCGGAGAGCCGTACTTTTGACTCAACACATCCGACAGCGCCGCATCTGCCCAATCACCATGGAAGGAGGCGGCGGTCTGATTTATCCAGAGGGGGGAGGCGATCACCAGCCATACTCCCGCAAAGAGACCATAAAGGCGCGCTAAGGAGGAGTCACGTATAGTCATACTATAAAATATACATTAGTTACAATTACTATTCAAGATTAAGCAATAATGAGTTATAAATTCGTAAATTTTATGGTAAACTAAGCCCCATGCGCAAGATAGGACTATTCTTGATTTTGGCCATAGGAACGTCTACCGCCTTCGCGGTGGGGCATAAAACCTATACTCACCCCCTCTTTCTTTACGCAGTGGATTATCCTGAGAATTGGCGCCTGAAAGAGGTTGGCAAGGCCATTTCTGTCTCGTCGCCCTTCGAATCTAAAGAGGATAAATTTGCCGAGAATGTGCAGATCGTGGCCGAAGATCTGAGCCGGTCACCGGCCGAAGTCACGCTGCTCGAGTATCACCGGGCCGGCCTCAAGAATGCCGAGAAATTCCTCGCAGATTTTAAACCGTTGGAAGAAGCCCAGACCCGATGGCTCGAGCATGATGCCATCGTGATGCTTTACTCCATGACGCTTCGCGGCGAAAAGTTTCGCTGTAAGGATTACAAATTCCTGGCGGGAAAGACGTTCTATGTCCTGACCTACTATGCGACAGAACTGGATTTTGAAAAGTATCTTCCTGCGGCCGAAAACATCATGAAATCCATCCGGGTGAGCCCTTAATCCATTCCCAACCGTCCAAGACGGCCGGATTTTTGGGCGGCTTTGTACATCCTTTTAAAAAATAGCCCGCCTAAAATAAAATAGATCGCGTTCAAAGCCAGGGGTATCCAGAAATATTTTGCAGGGAGGGCACGCGTTTCAGTGACGCAGCGCATCCCTTCAAAGACGTAGGTGCTAGGCAGGCATTTTGAAATGACCTGGAGCCAGCCCGGAAGGACTGAGAGCGGGTAATAGATAGCCGAAATCGGCTGAAGTAAATAAGGCACTCCCCAAACGAGCGCTTCAGCAGAATGCCCCCACCTAATGATTAAAGCCGACGTGAAGACTCCCACCGCCCAGCCGAACAAAAGCAGATTAAAGACAAGAGGAATGAGATAGAAGCCCAGATTGTCGATGAGATTGAAATGATAGAGCCCCAGCGCGATGGCCGCGAGAATGATCGTGATGACGCTGATCTTGAGAAAGCCGTAAATGAACGTCGAGAAAAGCCACTCCCAGATTTTGAGGGGGGAGATGAGAATGTTCACGATGTTCTGCGTCCAGATGTCCTCGACGATGGCGATCGAGACGGCTTGTTGGCTGCGGTAGAGAATGTCCCAAAATATCATCGCATTCAGAAGGACGAAGATGATGCTCGCGAGGGTCGACGGAGAAAGGCTGCGGATGTACACCGACACAAAACCCCACACCAAAAGCTCCATCACGGGCCAGAAAACGATTTCTAGCGTTCGCGGAAGACTGCGTTTGTGTAGGTAAAGGTAGCGCAGAAGCATGGCCGAGATGCGTGTCAGACTCTGTCGGACCCCCTTAAAGAGGGAAGGGTTAGTTGCTTCAGCCACGGTTGCTAACCCCTCCGTCTTTAAGGGGGTCCGGTGACCTTCCGATCAAGTCGCCCGAACGGACGATCTTGATGAACACCTGGTCGAGCGAGCGGCTGTCGAATGATTTCAGGACTTCGGCGGGCGTGCCGCCGGCGATGAGTTTTCCTTCATGGATAAAGTAGATGCGGTTACAGATCTCTTCGACCTCGGGCATATTGTGGGAAGTATAAAGAATGCCGACTTTCGTTTCTTTTTGGATTTTTTTCAGAATACCGCGTACAGTATCAGCCATTTCGGGGTCGAGGCTGGCCGTGGGTTCGTCGAGAAGAAGCAGTTTGGGGTCATTCAGGAGACACTTGGCGAGATTCACGCGAGTTTTTTCACCCGAAGAAAGTGCGCCGGTCACGCGGTCGCGAAGAGGCCCGATCTCGAATAGGTCCAAGCGCGACTCGATCTTTTTTTTAGGCGAGGGTGTGTTGTAAAGTTTTGCAAAGATATTAAGATTTTCCCGGACTCTCAAGTTGGAAGGCAGCTGCGCATAGGCGGAGGAAAAGTTTAGTTTTTTTGAAAGCTCGTGTTTGTGCATTAGAGGGTCTTTTCCGAATATGCGTACTTCGCCGCTTGTGGGCAGCAAGAGTCCAAGAAAAATATGGATGGCGGTGGTTTTTCCAGCGCCATTGGGGCCGAGTAAGCCCACGATCTCACCGGAAGATACCGAGATAGACAAGTCGGACAAGGCGGTCGTGTCC
>JANNFA010000201.1:0-6566 GCA_031379345.1 Candidatus Omnitrophota bacterium
CATCGTTGGTGGCAGCGGTGGGTGCGGGCGAGTTTCATGATCTCCTTCTCGTGGCCAAGGAGACCGCCAACCGACATTACAAGGACATCCTTGCCCAGCGAAAGCGCTTTTTTTGCGACTTCATACGCGGCACCGGTCGAAGCCGCTTCGATAATGAGGTCACAATTGCGAATGATCTCATCGACCGTCAAGAACTTAGGGCGCGGCCTAAGCTCTTTTTGGAGTTTACGCGCTCGCGAAGAGTCTGAGTCTGAGATCGCAAAAAGTGTGACCTCCTCTTTGAACTTACGAAGACAGGCCAGAGAGAGCTCTTTGCCGATAGTGCCACAGCCGACGACGCCGACCTTTATCATCTCTTGGATTTCTCCCGATTCCGGTCATCCACAAAAAGAACGCGCGGTCGGTGCTTTTTCATTTCAGAGGCCGTCATCAGCCCATAGGAAATAATAATGACCTTGTCGCCGACCTCGGCCCAGCGGGCTGCGGCACCATTCATGCATATGGTGCCGGAACCGGCCGCACCTTCAAGCACGTAGGTCTCGACACGCGAACCATTATTGAGATTCACGATCTGGACACGTTCAAACGTACATATGTCCGCCTTTTTCAAGAGCTGCTTGTCGATGGTGATAGAACCGGTATAGCGGAGATTAGCCTCGGTGACGGTCGCTCCGTGGATCTTGGATTTCATGAGAACGCGGATCATCTTATTTTTTCCCCACCCGTACCAAACAGTTGTCGATCAACCTCGCCCTTGAAAAAAAGACGGCCACCGCGACGAGGACCTGCCGATGGAGCCTCAATTGTACCACAGGCTTAAGAGACTCCGCGTCGACCACCTCGACGTAATCGACCTTACCCCCTCTAAGGAGGCTCAGACGGCGCACAATGGCCTTCCTAAGAGAGGTTGCACTCCCCACCCCTTCAAGAATCTCTTTTTTGGCCTCTAGAAGCGCCCTGAAAATTCCGGAAGCTTCCTGACGCTCAGTCTTACTCAAAAAAATATTCCGAGAACTCATCGCCAAACCATCTTTTTCTCGGAGGGTAGGACAGAGCTTCACATCCACCGGCACGGCCAGGTCTTTGGCCATCTGTTTCAGCACACGGTATTGCTGATAATCCTTTTGACCAAGATACAAGGCCTGCGGTCGAACAAGGTTTAAGAGTTTCAACACGACGGTCGCCACGCCAGCAAAATGCGTGGGCCTACTTCGGCCACACAGTCCCCGCGAAAGCCCTGGCAACACAACTTGGGTCTCAAAATCGTTTTTATAAAAGTCTTCCGCGCTGGGCGCAAACAGCAGGTCAACCCCTGCTTTTTTTAAAAGAGCGGCATCAGCCCGCAAGTTACGCGGGTACCGCCTCAGGTCTTCTTTGGGGCCAAACTGAAGCGGGTTCACGAATATACTGACGACGACCGAGGCGTTCTCTTTTTTCGCGCGGCGCACCAAGGAAAGATGCCCCTCATGCAGCGCGCCGAGGGTGGGCACGAAACCGACCCGGCCTTTTTTTCTCAGCGCCGCGACAGCCCTTTCCAAAGCGGACAGTCCGCGGACGGTCCTCAATTTCCTTCCAGAAGCTCTCGAACGGTCTTCTGCAGTCGCGGATGGACCACCTCCGCGGCGATCTCAGCCAAAGGGCCCAAAACAAAACTGCGTTCCGCCATTCTAGGATGCGGGATACTCAGCGTCTTTCCCTCGACAATCACGACATCGTCATACAAAAGAATATCGAGATCCAGCGTCCGCGGACTGTTGGGCTCTGTTTTGAGCCGGCCGCAACGACGCTCGATATTTTTCAACGCCGATAAAAGATCGTTCGGCATCAGGTCTGTCTGGATCTGGACGGCGCCGTTCAAAAATTTCCCTTGAGGGAGGCCTCCCACAGGCTCGGTTTCGACCAATGTCGAAACAGCGTTCACCTGGATATGTTCATTCTCTCTCAAAAGCGCCACCGCCTTTTGGATATGCGCCTGGCGATCGCCGACATTCGAGCCGATCCCTAGATAGACTGTAGCCATGCTAAAGGGTCTTTTTCATGCGAATGAGCGCCTCGCGTATCTCTGCTTCGGGCACTGTGAGGGCAAAACGCACGTAGCCCTCGCCCGCCGCTCCAAAACCCACACCCGGAGTCGCGACCACCCCCGCCTTCTCCAGAAGCTCACGGCAGAATACCGAAGAATCCGTTGCCCCTCCCGGCAAGCGCGTAAACACGTAAAATGTCGCGGGATTAGGCGAGACTGGAAAACCAAGCGACTTGAGACCGGCAACAAGCAGGTCGCGCCGTTTACGATACATAATGTTGGTCTTTTTGGAGAACCCAAAACTATTTTTGAGCGCTTCGATACTGGCTACCTGGATCGCCGTGAACACCCCGGAATCTACGTTTGATTTCACGCGTAAAAGCGCACTGACTATCTCCGCCCGACCCACAGCAAAACCGATACGCCAACCGGTCATATTGCAGGTCTTGGAAAGAGAGTGGAATTCAATGGCGACCTCCTTCGCTCCGGGCACTTCAAAGATACTGAGCGGTTTTTCTTTGCCGAAATACACCTCTGAATACGCGACATCGGAAACGATGATGATCCTATTCGTATGGGCCCATTTCACAAGCTTCTCATAAAAAGAACGCGGGGCGACCGCACCCGTCGGATTGTTCGGATAATTCACAAAGAGGATCTTCGCTTTCTTCACCACATCGGCAGGCACCGCTTCAAAATCAGGAAGAAATCCTTTCTCCTCTTTCAGGGGCATCAGATACGGAGTGCCACCCGCAAAGCTCGTGCCGCTCTTGTAAGGCGGGTAACACGGATCGGGCACCAACGTGAAATCCCCCGGATTGACGAACGCCAACGGAAAATGGGCGATCCCTTCTTTGGAGCCGATCAGGGGAAGTATTTCCGTTTCCGGATCGAATGAAATTCCAAAACGCTTCTTGAGCCATTGCGACGCGGCCTGCCTGAATGCCGTATTTCCCCGGTCCAGCGGATAGCGATGGTTCTTAGGGTCCTTGACGGTCCGCGTGAGGGCGGCCTGGATGAACTTAGGCGTCGGCTGATCGGGATCGCCGATCCCGAAATCGATGACCTTCACGCCCTTTTCAATGGCGCGGCGCTTGGCCCGGTCGATTTCTAGGAACAGATAGGGCGGCAGAGCTTTCAAGCGGTCAGATTGTTCTGGAATGAAGTCGGCCATTTTATTTCTGGAGAACGTCCCGCATATTGTAGAGCCCGGGTTTGGCGGAAGCGGCAAAACGCGCAGCAACGAGAGCGCCTCCGGCAAAAATATCGCGTGATTTGGCGTGGTGCCTGATCTCGATGGTCTCGGCGGGACCCGAAAACAGGACGGAATGGTCTCCCACGATCTCCCCTTCACGGATCGAGTGGATGCGTTCTTTTTCCTTTTGAGTACGCCGGGCGTCCCATCCCTTGGAAGCGGCGATCGCGTTCAAAAGCATAATCGCTGTGCCGCTCGGAGCGTCTTTTTTGTGAGTATGGTGTGCTTCCGTGATCTGTGCGTCGAAATCGGTCGGCATTTTCTTCGCAAGAAGCTCCAGAAGCTCAGCCACCAGATTGACGCCGACGCTCATATTTGAAGAGACGACCACAGGAATTTTTTGAGCCGCTATTTTTAGGAGTTCCATCTCTTTGGCCTCCAAACCTGTCGTTCCGACCACCAACCCCCAGCCGGCCGTAGAGGCGGCCTGGGCAGACGCCGCCGTTCCTTCGGGGCTTGAAAAATCAATGAGCGCCCCTTTGCCGGACAACTGGGAAGCGGAAAGCGTCTGGATTTGGGCGGAGGCGTCCGCTTTGCCGTCAAACTTGCCGGCCACATCAAAATCGCCCGCAGCAGCCAGCGCCAAAATACGCGCGCCCATACGTCCGGCAGCCCCGTTGACGGCTATTCTGACTTTGCTCACGCTTTGACCTTCAGTCCGTAATCTTTCAAAGCCTTCACAAGCACCTTTTCGTTGTGCTCGCTCATCTCACAAAGCGGAAGACGAAGCTCGTCCGTGCAATAACCCATGAGGCTCATCGCCCGCTTGATCGGGATGGGGTTGGTTTCGATAAACATCGCGCGGCAAAGAGAAAAAAGCTTAAGATGTAGTTTCTTTGACTTTTCATGGTCACCCGCAAAAAACGCATCGACCATCGCCGAGACTTCTCCAGGCAGAAGATTGGAGAGCACCGAGATGACCCCCTTTCCGCCCAAAGCCAAAAGCGGGAGCGTCAACGAATCATCGCCGGATAAAATATCGATATCGCAAAGCGACATGATGTGCGAGGCTTGGTCCATGGAACCCGAAGCCTCTTTGACAGCCACAATGTTTTGTATCTTCGCAAGGCGTGCCACCGTTTCGGGTGAGATATTCACGACCGAGCGGCCCGGGATGTTGTAAAGCACGATGGGGAAATCAGCCGCTTTCGCGACGGCCGCATAATGACGGTAAAGCCCTTCCTGGGTCGGCTTGTTGTAATAAGGGGCGGCCAAAAGAGCTCCGTCGGCACCGGCCTTTTTTGCAAACTTTGTCAGAGACACCGCCTCGTCCGTGCTATTGGAACCGGTGCCCGCAATGACGGGCACGCGACCCGCGGCGGCTTGAACAACGATCTGGATCACCCGATGGTGCTCATCATGCGAGAGCGTCGGCGATTCACCCGTGGTTCCGGTCGGAACCAGTCCGTCGGTGCCGCTGGCGATCTGATGCTTTACGATCTTGACGAGCGCAGGCTCATCCACTTTCCCATTTTTGAATGGCGTCACAAGTGCCGTGATGGATCCATGAAACTTCATATCTGCACGCTCCCTTTAAAACCAGCTCGAACCGGCCCCTCCAACCAAACCTCTGAAAAAAAAGTGCCCTTTTTTTTGAAATAAACTTTTAACACGTCTCCGCGGGAGGTCTTTACGCTCACCGGCGAGGAAAAGCCAAAAAGAGACGAAGCGATGAGCGCCGAGGCCGTCGAACCCGTCCCGCAGGCGAGCGTCTCGCCCTCGACCCCGCGCTCATAAGTGCGCACTTCGATGCCGTCCTTGGAGCAATGAATAAAATTTACATTTGTGCCGCGCGGCGCAAAATGCGCGTGACGACGCACGGCCCGCCCCCTATTCTCCACATCCACCCGCTCAAGCGAGTCTTGGATGATGACCGCATGCGGAACGCCTGTATTGATAAAATGAACGATCTCGGCATGCCCGTCCACACGCAGACGAATATTGAGCTTGGGAATGCTCGGCTGAGTGAGTTTCGCATTGACGGTGTTCCGCCGGACCTGGGCGCCGATCAACCCTGCGCCCGTCTCCACCGTATGATCGGTCTTGCAGATCTTATGCGAGACCGCAAAATGCGCCAAGCATCGTACGCCATTGCCGCACATCTCGGCCTGACTGCCATCGGGATTAAAAATACGCATTTTTACATCGGCTTTTTTAGAACCTTCTAATAGAAGCAGGCCATCCGCCCCGACCCCCGTCTTGCGGTCACACAATTCCTTGGCCTTGAGAGCCCCGTTCTTGACGAGACCTTTCCGGTTGTCGATGACCACGAAATCATTTCCGGCCGCAACATATTTTTCAAACAGCATCTCTTTTGTCATTTAAATGGCCGCCGCTTCTTTTACGATGCGTTCATACCCCAAGAGGTCCTTCATTGTTTCGCGGCGTCTGGCCACAAAAAACTTATTCCCGCGCACCACCACCTCAGGTGCACGCGGCCGTGAATTGTAGTTGGAGGACATGACAAATCCGTAAGCCCCGCAGGACATCACCGCCAAGAGCTCCCCCGGCTTCATGGCCGGCAGCAATCTGTCTTTGGCCAGAAAATCGCCGCTCTCGCAGATGGGGCCCACGATATCCGCCTTGATCTTGCGCGTCCCGTCTTTCTTATGCACCGGCACGATCTCATGGTAAGCGCCATAAAAAGCAGGGCGGATCAAATCGTTCATTGCCGCGTCCACGATTAAGAAGGACTTCGTCTCGCTCTTCTTTTCGTACAGGACTTTGGCAACGAGGATACCGCTATTGCCCGAAATAAAACGCCCCGGCTCCAACACGAGCTTAAGACGCGGTTGTTTTTTTATAAGCGGCAGCACCGCTTTTGCAAACTCATCCGCCGTCTGCGGTTTTTCATTAGAATAGATGATGCCCAAACCGCCGCCGATATTCAGATATTCCACCGAACCGCCTGCACGCTCGACGTCCTGGATAAAATGAAGACATTTTTCGATCGCCTCCCGGAAGGGCTTCGAAAGCGTGATCTGTGAGCCGATATGGATATGGATACCGGCAAAACGCAGGTTTGGGTAACGGTTTTCCTGCACGAAAAGCTTGTAGGCCGTCTTCATGTCCAGGCCGAATTTATTCTGCTTTGAACCAGTGGTGATGTAATGGTGCGTGTCCGGTTTTACGTCAGGGTTCAGTCGTATGGCGATTTTCTGATTTTTTCCGAGCCGACCTGCGACCGCATCGATAGTCTCCAACTCCTGGACCGATTCGACATTGAACATCAAGATCCCGGCACGGATCGCCTCTTCGATCTCGACGACTGTCTTTCCCACTGAAGCG
>JANNFA010000204.1:0-5228 GCA_031379345.1 Candidatus Omnitrophota bacterium
GGCGTGAAACCGCCGTCCTCAGTACCACCCCCTTCTCATACCAGTCGCTGGGATGAGAAAGAAACGGCCGGAGATACAAGACGAGCCGTCCCCCGTCCTTGCCGTCCCAATGCGCCGCAATGCGTAGGCTCGCATCCGCATACCCGCACTCCACAAGGGCCGTGTCGAGCCATTCCTTTAGCTCGTGTTCCCCAAACGGCAGTTCCTCGTTCAAAGAACGGCAGGAACCGCAAAACCTCTCAAAATGTTTTTCCCAACTGAAGATGCGGCCGCCGTAAACGCGCAGCGTTTCGAAGGCCGAAAGGCGGTCAAGATACTCGAGAGGTAAGTCCGCGTTCGCGGAAAAAATGTCTGACTTTTTCCGCGCCGAAGACCGCTTCGAGAACAGCTTCTGCTTTATGTAGGGTTTCATCATATTCCTTTGCAGGGTCCGAATCCGCGACAATGCCGGCGCCGGCATGGAGCGTCGCCACTCCGTCCTTCACGACCAAACTCCGGATAAGGATGTTAAAATCCATTTCTCCGGAAAAACTGAGATACCCGAGTGAGCCCGTGTAAGGCCCTCGCGGCACCGTCTCGATCTGGTCGATGATCTGGGCGCAGCGGACCTTCGGTGCGCCCGTGATCGTGCCCCCCGGAAAAAATGCGCCAAGTGCATCGAACGCATCCAGGCCCTCACGCAGCAGGCCGCGCACATTTGAGACAATGTGCTTCACATGAGAATAGTCCTCCACGGCCATGAGTTCATCCACGCACACACTGCCATACTCGCAGACACGTCCGAGGTCGTTGCGTTCCAGGTCGACCAACATCACATGCTCTGCACGTTCTTTTTCGGAAAGGAGTAGTTCGGCGCCCAGCGCCTCATCCTGTTTCCAGTCTCTGCCCCGTTTTCGGGTGCCGGCGATGGGGCGCGTATCGAGCGTACGGCCGGAAAGCCGCAGCAGCCGCTCGGGAGAACCCGAAACGATCTCAAAATCACCGCCTTCAAACAGTCCAAAAAAAGGCGATGGGTTCACTTCTCTTAAACGACCATAGGCCTCCCTGGCCCCCTGAGGCAGAGCGAACTCGAAGCGATGCGACAGATTCGCCTGGAATATTTCACCGGCCGATATCTCGCGCTGGACGCGCCGGACCGCTTCTTGATATTCGTCCTGCCGCATGGAAGAACGGATATCCATAGACAAGTCCGGAGCTGGGAGCTGGGAGCTGGGAGCAAACCAACCAAGTTCCGAGCTCCGAGCTTCGAGCTGACCGCGCATATTTTGCTCCAATGTCTGCCGGCATTCCCTTTCCAGATCTTCCGGTGCTTCTCCGCAAAAAAAGACACACCGCTCAAGGTGATCCCAGACAACCGAATGGTCAAAGAAAAGAAAGTTCATCTCGGGTACGACCGTGTCGTTCCCCAAGCGGGAGCATGAGCGCGGCAACAGGAAATCCTTACATTCGTATGAAAGGTAGCCGATTGCGCCTGCGGAAAACGGCGGGAGCCCCGGCGAAGGCGGAACGGCATAAGAACGGACTAAGGATCGAAGGGCGATGAATGGATTACGAGTGGTAAAACTTTTTGTTTTAAGGCCGGGTCCGGCAAGACTCAGGTGTCCATGTTCATATCGAAAATTGAGAAAGGGTCGGTGCGCGAGAATAGAATAGCGTCCGGTGGACGAGACGGTACGCGGCGCCTGCCTGCCGGCAGGCAGGCTTTCAAGGAGCACCGCCGGCGGGGCGGCAAGCACCCGGTAAAGCTCCCAAGGACCCGCAAACCAGTCGCTCCGTATCGCTCTCACCTCAAATAACCGATCTTTTGTCTCTTCAGCCGGATGCGAAGACGCAGATCCTGGATCTCTTCCATAAGGGGACGCATCTTTTCGGAAAGCAGGAGGATGCGTTCTTCCCATTTTTGCCGTTCAGTCTTTGAAAGCGAAAGGCCTTTGCCCTCCGTGAGCACCTTCCTCACATCCGCGAGGGTCCTCTGATAGCTGGCGAGCTCTGTCGTCTTTTCTTGGAGTGACGCGACCGCAAGTTCCGTCTCGTGTTTGAGCTGGCTCCGGTTCGTATCGATCGTCGCACGAAACTGTTCTATTTTTTGGGTCTGCGCCTTCGCATAGGCGTCGTATTCTCCTCTCAGCTTTCCGACCTGTTCGTCCGCGATCTTTTTTTTAGCCAGAAGCTCATGCTTGATGAGTCCAACCTCACGCTGGGCCGCATCGCGAGCGGCGATCATTTGTTTGAAGGCGGGGTCTTCTTTGACAAGCCGGCTGAGCTCCTCGGGATTTTCTCCGAGACAGCCCGTAAGCGAAAGGCCGGCTATTAGGGCGGCAAATAAACATTTCATGGGGTGATTATAACAAAAAAACGGGATGGAATCGCTTCCATCCCGTTTTAAATCCTTCTTCTTTTAGCGCTATCTCTTCGACGAACGGAAGCTGTCTATCAGCTGTCCCACGTACTTCGCGGCCATGTCCTTGCAACCCAGGCCGATCGCAAGACCCACTCCCAGCGACACCGCAAAGAGCACCGCCTTTATCAGGAGTTGGATGATCGTCGTGTCGATCCTGAGCTGATTCAGGGCCTCCATGATCGTGAAAATCACGATGATGACCTGAGTGAACTGCGCAAGCGACCGGGCCTGAGTGATGCCGGCGTTCGCTGCCGTCGTACGCACCGCATTGGCCATGATGCTCGAAAAAAAGATACCGAGCACCAGGATGAACACGCTGGCGATCACGAAGGGAACATATTCAATGACCTGTTTCAGGAGTTCCGCCGCGACAGTGAGCTTCAGGAGATCCCCCGCCATCAGAAATACGAACAACATGAGGAGCCAATACGTCAGCACCCCGATGATCTCTGACAGCGTATAGTTGATGTCTCCCTTCGTCAGAATACCGGCGATGCCGATCTTCTCACTCACCGAATCCAGACGCGCCAGTTTCAGAAAGCGCGTAATCACCCTCTGGAAGACCGTGGCGACCACCCACCCGATAATAAGGATGAGTATCACGGACACAAGTGTGGGTAAAAAACCCATCACATTGCCCCACATGGTTTCCATCGGTTGGACGACTGTTTCTTGCCAATCGACCATACGTCACCCCTTTCTATTTACAAAACTAACAAAAATTACCTAGTTATAGATTAATATTAACAATTACTTACTAAACCGTCAACAGAAATGAGCGGCATTTGTTAGGCGTGATGATATTTTGTTCCAGAGTTGGGCTGAACGCGGTCTTAAGACAATGTTTTTTTGGAAAGGACTTTCAACTGCGGATCGATCTGATACACGATGGGAACAGCCGTGGCTAGATTCAATTCCAATACCTGCTCCTTGGTAAGTCTGTCGAGATCCATGACAATCGAACGAAGACTGTTTCCATGCGCTGCCACAATCACATTCTTCCCGTTTTTGATCTCACTCAGGATGCGGGACTTAAAATACGGAAGGGTACGTGCAGCGGTATCTTTCAAGCTTTCGCCGCCGGCCCCGGGCGGTGCGATGTCGTAGGACCGGCGCCATATCTTCACCTGCTCATCGCCGAACTTTTTTGCGGTCTCGGCCTTGTCCAACCCCTGCAACTCCCCATAGTGACGCTCATTCAGGGCCAAGTTTTTTTCTACCGGAATACTAGACTGACCCAGCTTTTCCAGGATAAGTTTTAAAGTGTTTTGGGCGCGCTGGAGGTCGGAGGTGAATGCGCAGTCAAACCTCAGGTGTTCCTTTTTAAGACGCTCCCCTGCGGCAGCCGCTTCCTGAATGCCCTTCTCGGAAAGAGGCACGTCGACCCAGCCGGTAAAGCGGTTTTCAAGATTCCATTGGGATTCGCCGTGGCGAACAAGGACTAAAACGGGCATTCTTAGAAGGGACTAGTCTCTCCGCTTCCCGAAAATTTTCAGGAGCTGGATAAAAAGATTGATAAAATCAAGGTACAGAGTCAAAGCGCCGAGGATAACGATACGCTTTTCCATGTCTGCCGACTCAAAACCCATCGCGTGGATTTTTTTAAGCTTCTGCGTGTCGTACGCGATCAGGCCGAGAAACACGGCAATCGCGACAAAGGTGATGCCCCACTCCAGCGCGCTCGATTTCAAGAAAATATTCACAACGCTGGCAAGGATAACACCGATGAGGCCCATCATAAAAAGGCCGCCCATCGAGGTCAGATCTTTCTTCGTCGTGAGCCCATACACGCTGAAGAAAAAGAACGTGCCGGCCGTGATCACAAACGTGTTGACGACCGACGAGCCGGTGTAGATCAACAGGATCGGACAGAGTGTAATCCCGTTCAGGAAGGAGTAGGCGAGAAAAAGCGTCGTCGCGAGAGCGGCGCTCATCCGCATGACGGCCATCGACAACCAAAGCACGAGCCCTATCTCAACGACCGCCAGGCCGATAAAAGCCCATTGGTTCTTCAAGAGTCCCATCAAGAGGCTTGGCTGGGCCATGAGCCACCAAGAGCCGGCCGCAGACACGGTCAAACCCAACGCCATCCAAAGAAAAACACGAGACAAAAAACCCGAAACAGACGCTTCAGACTGTGCTTGTGCTTGTGATGGGACCATGCGAAGCTCCTTTACTCTATCGGAATCTGGATGCGCGTGCCCTTTTTCGGGCGATTAGGATTCGCGATCACAGCCTTGTTAAACTCGTAGATACGCTTCCACTGCTTGCCGTCGCCGTATTCATTCTTGGCGATGCCCCAAAGCGTGTCACCCGACTGGATGACATAATCTTTTGTGCTGACGCGCACTTCTCCGGTGATCTCCTGCTTCTCTTCGATCTGCCGGTCCTCGAACAGGTTGGCCTTGTCAGCGGGTATCATCACCTCTTCCACTTCGGCGATGACAAACTGGGCATTGCGGTCCTTCTGCATGCCAACAATGTCGTTCGTCGGGGCCAAGGCGTCGAGTTTACCTCTTGAAAGGACGCGTATGCGCGACTCGGCGAGGCCATTCTGGGTGAGATATTCCTGCACCGAGGCACCACGAGCCTCACCCAGCTTTTGGTTATGCAACTCGGAACCACGCACATCCGCATTGCCGGTGATTAGAATATCCGCTTTTTCGTTATTTCGCATCGTGAAAAGAGCTTTTTGTAGCGCGTCGACCGCGTCTTCGCGCAGCGTCGATTTGTCATAATCGAAGAACACTTTAACGTTCTTGATGATGCGCTTGATGACCAGGGACGGCTTCATCGGGCCTTCGGCGGCCTTGTAATCAAAAATAAC
>JANNFA010000211.1:0-5141 GCA_031379345.1 Candidatus Omnitrophota bacterium
GTGTCACGAAGATAGAGGAAGTGGACGGGGCGATCAAGTGGGCGCTCACCATCAAGGACCGTCCCATCATCCTCGACTTCGTCGTGCGCGAGGAAGAGAACGTCTATCCGATGATCCCCGCGGGCCGCTCTTTCGAAGAAATCATGGACATGGCATAACATGGCGATACACGAACAGACACCTATCGAACACCGAGTGATGTCCGTACTCGTCGAAAACCGCGCCGGCGTGCTTTCGCATGTCGTCGGGCTTTTCTCAGCACGCGGATTCAACATCGACTCACTCGCCGTCGGCGAGACCGAGGACCCGACGATGTCGCGCATTACGCTCGTAGCGGCAGGGGACCAGCGCACGCTTGACCAGATCAAGAAACAGCTGAACAAGCTGGTCGACGTCATCAAGGTACAGGATCTTTCGGAAGAAGGCTTCGTCGACCGTGAGCTCATGCTCGTGAAGATGAAGAACACACCCGCCCACAAAGCGGCGCTGAAGGAACTGTCCGACAGGTACCGCGTACGCGTGCTCGAAGAGGACCCGAAGGGGCTCATCGTCGAGTGCACGGAGTCGCGTGAGAACACCAAAAAAATATTCGAGGCGTTAAAAACCCTCGGCATCGACGAGATCGCCCAGACGGGCGTCGTCGCGCTTTCTAAAAAATCCTAAAGGAGAACGATATGGCAGCGAAGATCTATTACGACAAAGACGCAGACTTAAAATATTTAAAAGACCGCACGGTGGGTGTGATTGGTTACGGCATTCAAGGCCGCGGACAGGCGTTAAATCTACGCGACAGCGGAGTGAAGGTGATCGTTTCCCAGCGCCCAGGAGGGATCAATTACGACATTGCGAAGAAAGATGGTTTTGAGCCGGTGGATGCTGCCGAATGCGCGCGACGCTCTGACATCATCATCATCCTCGCGCAGGACCCTTTGCAGGCGGACATTTATAAACAGTCGGTTGCGCCGTACATGACAAAGGGCAAGGCGCTGGCTTTTTCGCATGGTTTCAATATTCATTTCAAGCAGATCCTGCCGCCGAAGAACGTCGACGTGTTCATGATCGCACCGAAGGGCCCGGGTTCTTTGGTGCGTCGTCAATACGAAGAGGGAAAAGGCGTGCCTTGTCTCATCGCTGTGCATCAGGACGCTACCGGTAATGCAAAGAAGGTCGCATTGGCCTATGCGAAGGGTCTTGGCGGGACGCGCGCAGGCGTGATCGAGACGACATTCAAAGAAGAGACCGAGACAGACCTTTTTGGCGAGCAGACGGTGCTCTGCGGCGGAACCGCTTCACTCATCAAGGCAGGTTTTGAGACGCTCGTGAAAGCAGGCTACCAGCCTGAGATCGCGTATTTCGAATGTTTGCATGAGTTAAAGCTCATCACCGACCTGATCTATGCGGGCGGCCTTCAGGGCATGCGTAAGCGCGTGTCCGATACGGCCGAGTACGGCGATGTGACGCGCGGGCCGCGTATCGTGAACGACCGCACGAAAAAAGAAATGAAGAAAATATTGAAAGAGATACAAAAGGGAAAGTTCGCCAAGGAATTCCTGGCGGATTATAAGAACAACAAGAAGAATTTTACAAAACTTCGCCGCGCGGACGACCGCCACCCGATTGAAATAGTGGGTCAGAAGCTCCGCGGCATGATGAAATGGTTATGAGCACGCGATTTACGCGACCGTAGTGAGCCATGGATAATAAGAAACGCATCTTCATATTCGACACCACACTGCGTGATGGCGAGCAGTGCCCCGGCGCAAGCATGGACGAGAAGTCCAAGCTTGAGGTGGCGCGGCAATTGGCAGCGCTCAACGTCGATGTCATCGAAGCCGGTTTTCCTATCACCTCGCCCGGCGATGCCGCGGCCGTGAAGAAGATCGCCCAAGTTGTGAAAGGTCCCACCATCTGCGCGCTCGCGCGTGCCGTCCAAAAGGACATGGATGTTGCTCTGGAATCGCTCAAGCCCGCGAAGCGCTCGAGGCTGCACGTATTTCTGGCGACCTCGGCCATTCACCGGAAATATAAATTGAACAAGGCGAAAGAGGAGATCGTACGTTTGGCCTCTGAAGCGGTGAGCTACGCCCGCAAGCGCATCGGCGAGGTGGAGTTTTCTCCGGAAGACGCTTCGCGGACCGAACCGGATTTTCTCTATGAAGTCGTGGAAGCTGTCATCAAGGCCGGTGCCTCGGTGATCAATATTCCCGACACCGTGGGCTACACCACGCCCTATGAGTTTGGAAAGCTCATCGAAGGTATTTTCAAGAATGTACCCAACATGAACAAGGCCATCATCAGTGTGCATTGCCACAATGACCTGGGTCTGGCGGTTGCCAATTCTTTGGCGGCTGTCCGCAACGGCGCGCGTCAAGTGGAATGCACGGTGAACGGCATCGGTGAACGCGCCGGCAATGCCGCGATGGAAGAAATTGTGATGGCCCTCGACACCCGCAAAGACGCTTTCGACGGCGCCTGGACGAATGTGCGCAAGGGCCAGATATGCAAGGCCAGCCGTGTGGTGAGCGCTCTCACGGGTCTGGTCGTACAGCCCAACAAGGCCGTGGTCGGCAAGAATGCCTTCACACATGAGTCAGGCATTCATCAGGACGGGCTGCTTAAGTTTCGTAAGACCTATGAGATCATGCGTCCCGAGGATGTCGGTTTCGGTGAGACGCAATTGGTTCTCGGAAAACATTCCGGACGTCACGCGCTCGAATCGCGCCTGGGTAAATTGAGCTACAAGCTTGACGCCAAAGAACTCGAACGAGTCTATACCAATTTCAAGGTGCTCGCGGATAAAAAGAAGGAAGTGTTCGATGAAGACCTCATCGCGCTCGTAGACAACGAGATCGCCTCCGTGCCGAAGATGGTCGAGTTGAAGTATCTTTCAGTGTTGAGTCAGAGCGAGAAGGACCCGCAGGTCTAGATGCGCCATAAAGTGAAGGGCAGCGTTAAGTCCGCTTCGGGAACCGGCAGTGGGCCCGTGGACGCGGCTTACAAGATCGTCGACAAAATTCTCCAGAGAAAAACGCGCTTGTTGGATTACCAGATTCGCTCGGTCACCGTGGGCAAGGACGCCCAGGGCGAAGTGACCGTGAAGATCGAGGGTCCGAGCGGGCAAGTCATTCTAGGACAAGGATTGAGCACGGACGTCATCGAAGCGAGCGTCAAGGCATATCTCGACGCGATCAATAAGATGGTGTACCGCTCCCAAGTTTCCAAGAAGGGCCGGGCCGCGTACGGCGTTTGATTTGTATCGGCAGTTGGTGACCTTCTTACAGGAGTGGTGTGCTCATGGAACAAAAAATAGACAGCCATACGCAGCTATACGGGATATTTGGAAATCCCGTGGAGCACTCGCTTTCTCCCGTTCTACATAACGCCGTTTTCAAAAAACTCGGCATGAATGCGGTCTACCTTGCGTTCAAGATCGCCCCCGAATCCCTGGGCCTTGCTTTTGAAGGGATGCGCTCGCTCAACGTCCGCGGTGTCAACATCACGATCCCCTTCAAAGAAGATGCGCTTGGCCACCTTGATGAGATTCCCGAAGACTTGGACCGTCTGACCGGCGCCATCAACACGGTGGTGCTGAAAGACGGCGGACTTTTCGGATATAACACAGACCGTCCCGGTTTTCTCAAGGCCCTTGAGGCCGAGCTCTCGTTCAACCCTACCGGCAAGGACGTGTTGATTCTCGGGGCGGGCGGTGCGGCACGCGGAACTCTCTTCGCACTTGCGCACGCGGGCGTGGAGCGCATTTTCATCCACAACCGAACGCACGGCCGCGCGCAGGGTCTCGCGGAGTACGCGGCCCAGTATTTTTCTGAGACGGAGATCATTTCGGTCGCATCTTTGGCGGAGCTGCCCCTAAAGCGGATGGACCTTGTGGTGAACGCGACGCCTTGCGGCATGCGAGGCAATCACAGCCTGCCGGCGGAATGGAAAGAGATCAAGACGCCCGTCGCGGCCTATGACCTTGTTTACACACCGCAAGAGACCCCCTGGCTTCGCGAGGCTAAAAAATTGGGCATTCCCTGCGCCAACGGGCTCGGCATGCTGACGGAGCAAGCCGCTCTCTCATTCCAGCTTTGGACCGGCAAAAAAGAGGGTGTGCGTGAGGCAATGCGGGAGGCGGTGGCGTCATGCAAGCTCTGATAGCTTTCATATTCGGTTCGATGGTAGGAAGTTTTTTGAATGTCTGCATCCTGCGATTGCCGAAGGAAGAGTCTATCGTTTTTCCGCCTTCGCATTGCACCGGTTGTCAAAAGACCATCGCGCCCTACGACAATATTCCGGTGCTGAGTTTTTTTATTCTCCGCGGCCAGTGCCGCCACTGTAAGTCCAAAATTTCCTGGCAATATCCGCTTATTGAGGCGCTTACCGGCGGGTTGTTTGTGCTTTTCTTCAATTATTTTGGTCTCACGCCCAAAGGATTTCTTTATCTGTACCTTTCTCTGGGTCTTTTGGTTCAGACGGTGATCGACATGCGCTACCGCATTATTCCCGATCAGATCACGCTGCCGGCTATTGTCATCGGTCTGGCCGTGTCCGCGGCGTTCCCGGACATCCACGGGCAGGGGACGCATTGGGCGGGATTTTTCGCTTCGCTGACGGGTCTTTTGGCGGGCGGCGGGTTCTTGTACGGGGTGGGGACAATCGCGGAGTGGATCTTGAAAAAAGAGGCGATGGGCGGTGGTGACGTAAAACTTTTGGCGGCCATCGGCGCAATCCTTGGCTGGCGTGCCGTGGTGTGGACTATTTTTGTATCCGCTCTCACAGGTTCGGTCGTTGGTATTTATGGAAGAATCAGGAACGGCGAAGAGCTTATTCCGTACGGACCGTTCCTGGCTTTGGGAGCTTTTTTGTACATGTTTATCGGTCCACAGTCGATCGAGTGGTATCTAAAATTCTTACGAGCGGGTTAAAAAGGAGAATCTTATGTTACGTTTTCTGACCAGCGGCGAGTCACACGGCAAGTGTCTCATTGCCATCCTTGAGGGAATGGTGGCCGGCCTCATCGTCAAGGAAGAGGACATCAACGCGGACCTTTCACGGAGGCAGGAGGGTTATGGCCGCGGCGGACGCATGACGATCGAAAAGGACGCTGCGGAGGTGATGTCGGGGGTGCGTTCGCAGAAGAC
>JANNFA010000225.1:0-5549 GCA_031379345.1 Candidatus Omnitrophota bacterium
AGACAGTTCAAGGGAGACGTAAAGGGTGAGAAGGTTCACAGAGCTAGGGATCATCATCATACCCAGCGTACTTGAGGCGAGGAACAGATGGTATTCAATGAGACGTTTGCCGGGTAGCGCTACGGCATCTCCAGATAGAAAGACGGTAAAGAGAAAACCAAGTGCCACCAGGGCCTTGAAGCTCTGCGCTAAGAGATCCACACGGTAGGTGCCGCCAAAAAGTTCTCCTGAGGCATTGAGCGAGAAGACCGTTGCGGCAAGTACAACAGTCGCGCCGATGCCGGCCAGATTTAACAGAGAGTGCGCGCTGGGCGCATTTTTAAAAAGCGTCAGGCAGAGATAGGATGTGATCAGAACGCAGAGCAATGTTTCTGGAAGAAAAAGAGAAAGACCCATCATACCCCCAAAAGACCTTTGACTGAGACGGTGCACCAGCCGATGAAAACCTGCGGGAAAATTCCAAAATACACGAGACAGCCGACGAGTATCGCGCGAGGAAAAATTTGGAAGGCGCTGATGTCATGGACATGCGAGGCCTTCTCGCTCACCGGACCGTAAAAAGTTTTCTGTATTGCCGTCAGCACGTAATATGCCGTCACAAGAAGCGCCGTGATGGAAATAATCCCGATCACCGGATAGGTTCCCAGCGCTGCGATTGTCACCAAAAGCTCCGCGACGAAACTGCCCATACCCGGAAGTCCAAGCCCGCAAAGTCCCGCGATGATGAAAAATGCCGAGATAATCGGCGCTTTTTTTGAAAGTCCACCCAACTCATTCAAAAGGCGGGTGTGGGACTGGTCGTAGATATGGCCCACGCAGGCGAAGAAAAGAGCGGTCATTAAACCATGCGAAAACATCTGGAACATCGCGCCATTGATGCCCACCGGTGTCAGGGTTGCAATACCCAAAAGAACGATCCCCATGTGGCTCACGCTGGAGTAGCCGATGATGTATTTTAAATCCTTCTGCTGAGTTGCGACCATGGCCCCATAGACGATATTGCAGAGAGAAAGAACCGCGATCGTGCCTGCCCAATGACGCGCCCCCTCGGGGAGAAGGTAGACAGCGACGCGTAGAAGGCCGTAGGCGCCTAACTTCATCAAAACGCCTGCATGCAGCATGCTTGCGGCGGTTGGGGCGGCCACGTGACCGTCCGGGGACCACACATGGAATGGGAAACAAGCGGCCAGCACGCCAAAACCCAGGAAAAGTCCTAAAAATAGGATGTTTTGCTGATCGGTAGAGAAGGTCACATTTTGTTTGAGCTGCATCAGGTCAAAGGTGTGCGACCCCGGCAGACTGTACATGTATAGAAAGCCCGCGAACATCAGGGCACTTCCAAGAAGCAGATACAAAGTGAGTTTCATCGCGGCGTACTGCTTGTTGGTGGACCCCCAGATCACGATGAGAAGATACATCGGGATCACCGCGACCTCATAGAAGAGGAAGAAAAAGAAAAGGTTCGTCGTCATGAACACGCCAAACACCCCAGCCACCAAGAAGAGCATATTCGCGAAGAAGTCCTTCACGCGGAAGGTTACGTTCCAAGAAACGAGGATGCCGCAAAAAATCACGATGGATGTGAGAAGGATCATCGCGACATTGAGACCGTCCACTGCATTCGTGTAATGGATGCCGTACGTCGCCACCCACTCTATGCGTTCCACGAACTGCCAGGTGGTGACGGTGGGATCGAATTTAGAGATCAGGATAAGAGACAGGATGACGGTGACCGAAGCGGCCGCCAGCGCGATGAGTTTAATGAGTTTTTCGAAACGCCCCGGAGTCAAAAGGATGAGAAGCAGCCCGAGGATGGGCGCCAGCAAGATAGAAGAGAGGATGGGCATCAGGAAAGACCTTTCGAAGCCAGATGTGCGGCCCAGAAAATCACGGCCACTCCGGCTGTCATGACCCATGCGAGATAATCCTGCAACAGCCCGCTCTGGACTCTTGACAGCCAGCGGCCGATATTCAAAATAAAATAAGAGGTGCCGTTGACGAGCACCCCATTGATGAATGCGCGGTCAAAGCGGTCGAGGAGTGCGGCGATGCCGAGACCGACCTTCTTGACCAGAAAATCATAAGCATCATCGATGAACAGCTTGCGTTCCAGTGCGAGATGAAGCGGACTCTTGTTTTCGCGCAGTCTTTTTTCGGCTGCCTCCGGATCTGAGAACTTCCAGAAGGCGAGCGAGCCCGCCGCGAGGATAAGAAGCGTGGTTGTCGTTAGTATTTCAAGGTTCAAATGCGTTTGCTCTCCGCCGAGCCAGTGAAGAAGTTTGAAATCAAATACCGAGGTGCCGGTCAGACCTACGACGACAGAGATGGCCGCTAAACTGATAAGAGGGAGCGCGCGACAAAGATCCAAGAGTGCGGAACCGTGGTGTGTATGTGTATCTTCGTGGTGCGAAGCGGAGACCTTGGAGCGCGTAATGATGAAAAGAAGCCGGAAAGAATAATAGGCCGTGAGGAAACTCACAAAGAGCGCCGCGTAATAAAAGAGCCCGCCGTGCTCGTGCAGCGTTTCCAGGATCATGTCCTTGCTGAAGAAGCCGGCAAAGGGGAAAATGCCGGAGAGAGAGAAAAGACCCAGCGCCAGTGCAGCGAGCGCGAGCCGCTCCTTCTTGCCGCCTGCCGTCCCGATCTCCCAGATGTCGTTGGTGTGAAAGCGGTGGATGAATGCGCCCGCCGTCAGGAATAAAAGTGATTTGAAATAGGCGTGCGTGGCTAGATGAAACATTCCAGCGACGGCAGAACCGGCGCCGATCGCCATCACCATGAGGCCGAGTTGGCTCATCGTGGAGTAGGCGAGGATACGTTTGATGTCGCGCTGCACCGTGGCGAGCATCGCGCCGACACAGGCGGTGAGCGTGCCGATGATAAGAATGAATGTGAGCGTCGTGATCGAGGCCGAGAAAAGGCCGAAGGCGCGAGAGAGGAGGAATACCCCGGCTGCGACCATCGTCGCAGAGTGGATGAGCGCGGACACCGGCGTCGGGCCTTCCATCGCATCGGGCAGCCACACATGGAACGGAAACTGAGCCGATTTACCCATGACTCCCATAAATACCAAAAGACCGAGCGCCGTCAGCGTGCCCTGGGGCAGGGCCGCTGTGAGTGCCTCTGTCTTAAGGTTCAGATAGTCTACGCTTCCGAATAGAATGAACAACAAGAGGATTCCGAGGTAGAAACCAAGATCCGCGAGACGGTTGATGACAAAGGCTTTACGTGCGGCGGTGGAGGCGCTTGGTTTTTGATACCAGAAGCCGATCAGCATGTAGGAAGCCAGGCCGACCAGCTCCCAGAACAGGAATGTCTGGAGCAGATTCGAGGAAAGCACGAGCCCTGTCATGGAAAACGCAAAGAAACTTAGGAAGGCGAAGTAGCGCGCACGGGACTCATCTTCAGCCATGTAGTAGAACGAAAAAAGCTGCACGAAGAAGGTGATGGTCGTAACCACCGTGATCATGAGGAGGTTTAAGCGGTCCACGAGGAAACCGACAGAGAGCGCATAATCTTTGATCGCGACAAAAGGCCAGAGCGTCTGGTCCGAGACCGAGAGCCAGGGATGAAGATATTGCGCCGGCAGACTGGAACCATCCGCGTGCAAAGAGAATAATTTGATGCTGGCGCAAGCAGCGGCCAAAGCAAGCAGGATTGCAAACACCGGCGCGGTCTTTTTTGCTCCTTTCGGAAGAAACTGGACGAGTAGAAAAGCCGCAAGCGGCGCCAGTTGGATGACCCAGAGAAGGTTGAGTTCCATCAGCCTTTAAGCTCCTTAGCATCTTCGACGTTCACGGTCTCTTGTTTGCGGTAAAACCATAGGATGAGGCTCAAGGCAATGCACACCTCAGCCGCCGCGAGAGCCACGATAAAAATGACGAATACCTGTCCGAGTGACTTGTCAGGCAGACAGAATTTATTGAGTGCGACAAAGTTGAGGCTCGCCGAGTTCAGGACGAGTTCAAGTGAAATGAGCATGGCGATGAGGTTGCGGCGCATGAGCAGACCAAAGATACCCAGCGCAAACAGCGCGGATGAGATAAGCAAATAGCTTTGCAAGGAAGCGGGATTCATGAGCGCTCCTTTGGACTTGAGATGACCAGCGCGCCGATGATGGCAACGAGCAGGACCAGGGAAACGGCCTCGAAGGGCAGCGCATAGGTCGTGAGAAGGGATTTTCCTATCCCGGCGATGGAGACATCCCCGCTTTCAACCGAGGGAAAATGCGTTTCCCGTAAGACACCCACAAGGCCCGCAAAAAGAAGCGTTGCCGAAATGAGAGCGCGTGAAAGTTTGGCCGGGTCGCGGCGGCTGTGCTGGGTGAACCAGGGCCTCGAGAGCATGATGGCAAAAATAATGGCGATGGAAATCGCGCCCACGTAAATAATGACCTCCACGACCGCCAAGAACTCGGCATCGAGATAAATAAAGAGAGCCGCCACTCCAAAAAGACAAAGAATGAGGCCGAGCGCATTATAAAAAACATTCTTAAGCCACACCGCCAGGAATGCGCCGGTGAGCGTGACGATTACGATCCCGCAGAAAATGACGTTAGCGGCGGTCATACAGGTTTCTTTTCCTCGGTGACCACGGGTATCTGAGTTAGCGGAGTTTTCTTATCTACAAAAGGCTTTAGAAGATCCATCACCAACTCTCTTTGGGTCAACGTAACCATGTCATAATTCGGATCATCATGCTTCAATGCATCCGTGGGGCAGACATCGATGCATAGACTGCACAGGGAACACAGCGAGTAATTCACTTTAAAATCTGTCAGTACGCGCTTTCCGTCGACCGCACTTTTTTTGGCGACCAGAGACATGCAGCGGGAAGGGCATGTTTTGATGCAGGCATTGCAGGCGATGCATTGATGGTCGCCGTCTTTTTCTGCCACGGTAAACGTGATTGGCCCCTTGAAGCGTTTCATCTTGATACGTTCTTTGGGGTAAAGGACCGTGACCGGTTTCTTGAAGAAATACCCGAGCGTAATACTCATGCCGATGAGCAGGCTTTTGGCGCCGGAAAAGAGGTCTCTGAAATAGTTCATTTTAACGCGTCCTGGAAATGAAAGAAAAATGCGGTCAGAAAAAGATTTAGCACCGCGAACGGGATCAGTACTTTCCACGCGAAAGCCATCAATTGGTCTGAGCGAAGTCGCGGGAACGTCCAGCGGACCCACATCACCACAAACACGATAGCATAGCTCTTCAGGATGAGCCACAGCGGTCCGGGAAGAAACGGTCCATGCCAGCCACCAAGAAAGAGAGTGGCGCCGATTAAAGCGGAGACGAACACGGCCGTGTATTCGCCGAGAAAAAAAAGCGCAAAACGCATGCCTGAATATTCTGTGTGAAACCCGGCAACGAGCTCCGATTCGGCTTCCGGAATATCAAAGGGTGCCCGGTTGGCTTCGGCAAGGCTTGAGCAAAAGAACAGAACGAAACCAAGGAGTCCGGTTCCCATCGGCAATGTGAAAAGGAACCAACCCTTGTCTTGCGCGGATACAATCTGGACGGTGCTGAGCGAGCCGGCGGCAAGCACGACAC
>JANNFA010000229.1:0-8307 GCA_031379345.1 Candidatus Omnitrophota bacterium
CCAAGAAAAAAACCGAGGGCATCAACGAGCGTGTCCCTAAGGAAGCCTACTCTGTTCTAGAGGAGATTTGGACACAATAGACCACCGTCGCTATGTGCGTATGGGCACGGTCTTTCCGGTGGAGTTCGCCATCCTGGTCCCCAATGGCGGTTCGCCGGAGCGCCTGCTGCAGGGTTTCACGCGAAACGTGAGCGAATCCGGCATGTGCATCGAATTTAAAAGCTTCGGCAAAGAACTCGAGCTGAAGCTGAACGACCCCACCGCTTCTCTGAAACTTACGATCAATCCATCTTTTTCTCAAAATCCTATCTTTGCTGCCGCGCGCATTGTTTGGCTTAAGAAAGAAGAGGGTCCCCAAGCGGCGAAATATTTTATCGGCGTGGCTTATGAGTCCATCGATATTTTATCTCGCAAGCGTCTTATCAGCCACGCCAGGCGCATGCACCTGGCACCGCGGATCACAGCCGGCGTAGGCCTGTTGCTTCTGATGACCCTCACGGCGGTGGCGGCCCACAACCGAATGCTGGTGCGTGAGAATTTTCAATTAGCCCTGGAGGTGCGTGAGGATGCGTTGAAGAAATCAAAAGTGGCTGGCAATCTCGTGCTGCTGTCAGATAGCCGCCGCTCGCTCGAAGAGGAGCTCGAAGGCCTGCGTTTGGAAAACGAGCGGCTTGAAAAAGCGGTGGAAGACATGAACCAGGAAATGTCCATGAAGGTGTCTTACGAAAACGAGCTTATGAAAAGCCGTGAACGTGAGGCTGGTATCCGCGCCGAGCTTTCGCGCATCCAGCACGACCAGGAGAAACTAAGGAAATCTTACCTTGTTCTCGAAGAGACCGGCCGCAAGGGCTCCGAAACCGCGCTCGATTGGATGTCTCGGTGGCTGGCGTCTCATCGGAACGTGAAGACAGGCCGTGTTGCGAGTTTTGAGGGTGACCCGGCACTTGAGGACACCGCGTTCAGTTATGACCAATCCCTTGTTGTGCAGGCCTTTCTTCTCAGCGGTGAGGCCGAGAAAGCCCAGGCCATTCTATCATTCTATGATTCCCACGCGCGGAGCCAGAGCGGCGCGTATTTTAATGCGTATGACACGGTCAATGGTGAGCCGCGTGAATCGATCGTCCGTACCGGCCCGAATCTCTGGCTGGGGATCGCGTCTGTGCAATTTAGCCGCGTCTTGAATGACACGCGCTTCGTTCCGATGGCCAGGCGGATCGGGGACTGGGCTCTGCGGCTTCAGGATGAAGAGGGGGGGCTCAAAGGCGGTCCCGACGTGTCTTGGTACAGCACGGAACACAATTTGGATGCGTACGCGTTCTTTGGCATGCTTGCGGAAGTGACGGGCGAAGAGGGTTATCACCGCGCGCAGGAAAAAACACTCCGCTGGCTTAAAAAGTATGCGTACAGCAACATAAACGGTGCTGTGAACCGGGGGAAGGGTGATTCGACGATCGCGACGGACACATTCGCATGGTCTATTGCGGCCATCGGCCCCGCAAAACTTGAGGAGATGGGGTTCGACCCCGAAGGTATCCTTGCTTTTTCCGAACAGCATTGCGGCGTCAAGGTGAATTTTCAAATTCCAGACGGACAAAAACTGGATGTGCAGGGTTTTGATTTTGCAAAAGCACAGAATCTCGCGCGTGGCGGCGTGATCTCGACCGAATGGACCTCGCAGATGGCTGTGAGTTATCAGGTGATCGCGCGCTATTTTAAGGATAGCGGAAACCTCGAAAAAGCGCAGCGCTACAATGAGAAGGCGGATTTTTATCTGAATGAACTGCAGAAGATGATCATCGTCAGTCCCTCGCGCACAGGCCAGGGCCGGGGATGCCTGCCCTACGCGTCAACAGACAATGTCGACACGGGGCATGGTTGGCGTACGCCAAACGGATCGCGAACTGGTTCCGTCGCAGGAACTGCTTATGGATTCTTTGCTGGAAAACGATATAATCCATTTGAACTTTCCGAGAAGAATGGTTCGACAAGCTCACCATAAAGGAGACGAGCATGCCGGTTTATAATGACGGGAAGAAAGTATTTTCAGGCGTCCCTTTAGGCGGGATCGGGGCCGGCAAGATGGAAATCCTTCCGAATGGTCTTTTTGATGCATTCACGTTCTTAAACAACTGGACGAAGCCTGTGAGCGGCAACGGCAAATATCCGGGAATCCTCGGTTATCATCTGGCGCTCTACGTTTCTCCTTTGGACGGCCCCTCGACGGAATCTAAAACCTGGCTGTTGCAGACGGAGCCGCTTGCGCACTGGCCCACCGCCAAAAAAATCTCTTATGAGGGTTTATTTCCCAGGACGACGTTGCGGTACGAGGCGCCCGGCATGCCAATAGACGTGAGTCTGGAGGCATGGAGTCCTCTTATCCCAGGAGATGTCGACGCGTCTTCAATGCCGGGAGTTTACTTCTCCCTTCGCGTGCATAATCGCTCTAAAAAAAAGTATCGCGTGGGTCTTCTTTTTATCGGACGGAACTTGAGCGGTGACTGGTGTGTGGGCCGTACGAACCGGGTCGAGGAGGACACTCAGGCCGTCCACCTTCGTTTCCTGAATACGTTGTGTTCGAAGGACGATCCGCGCGGGGGAGAGCTTCGATTCAGCTTCCAAAAAAAGGATTGGCAGGTCACGTATCTTGAATCCTGGAACGCTGTGACCAAGAACTTTCATTTTGACCCGCAAGAAGTGCGCTTGTCCGCGCTTGAGATATTTTCGAAAGAAGGACGTCTGCCGGATTCTTCACGCGCTTATGTCGCGCAGGGAGAGAACCATGAGTTATGCGGCGCGGTCGCGGCCTTCAGCGTGATGAAGCCCGGCCGCCGTGCCCAATGGCCCTTTCAGGCGGCCTGGCATTACCCGAACCATCCTTTTGGCCACCGCTATGCCGCGCGTTTCAAGAATGCGGGGGAAGTTCAGCGCCACGCTGCCTCGCGCCGTCCGGCGCTGGAGAGAAAAATGACGCGTTACACCAAGCTCATATCGTCTTTGCCTTTTCCCGGCTGGTTTGGCGATGCCCTGATGAACACGCTCGCTCCTTTTTTTGCGTCCAGTTGGTACACACGCGATGCACGCTTCGCATTCTATGAGGCGCCCGTGGTCTGTCCGCTCATGGGAACGCTGGATGTAGGGTTTTATGGTTCGGTGCCGCTGGCTTATTTCTTCCCCGAATTGGAAAAATCCCAGCTTTTACAGTTTGCCGCCGCCCAACGCCCGGACGGCTATGTGCCGCATGACCTGGGACGCGACCGCATTGACACCGCTTCCAACGGCACCACGTTCTATCACTGGAAGGATTTGAACCCGAAGTTCGTCCTAATGGCTTGGCGCGATGCGGTGTGGTCGAGGGATAAACAATTCCTAAAACGCATCTACCCCAACGTGAAAAAAGCGCTCCATTGGTGTTTCATGAATGACCATGACGGCAATGGATTGCCCGACCACGAAGGCGCTGACCAGACGTTCGATCTATGGGACTTCCGTGGTGCGAATTCGTACACGGCGAGTCTTTATCTCGCCTCGCTTTTAGCGGCGGGCCGTATGGCCCGCGAGATGGGGGAGCGTACTTTTGCATTGGATTGCGCGAAGCGTTTTTTTAAAGGGCGCACCAGTTTTGAACGCGAGTTGTGGAACGGGGAGTATTTCGGGGAGACCTGCGCGCTCTCACAGCTTAACGGACAATGGATGGCGGATCTTTTGAATCTGGGCGATCTTGCGGACCCTGCCAAGATACGCCGCTCGCTCGAGAGTATCCGGCGAAAAAACTCCCTGCATTCGCGTTACGGGTTGGTGAATTCCGTGCTTTCGAACGGCCAGCTGGATGACTCAAACAATCACGCCAAGAATATCTGGTTTGGCATGAACTACGCCTGGATCAGTCTGTGTTTGATGAGGGGTTTTTCGCTGAAGAAGGTATTGAAGCCGGCTTACCAATTATGGGATAATGCCACAGAGAGACAGAGGAATCCTTGGAACCAGCCGGACATGATCGATTCGCGAACCGGCAAGTATGTTTTTGGGGACGCCTATTACAGGAACATGGCGATTTGGGCGATCCCGATTGCTTACGCAAAGAGGGACAAAAAAACAGCCGCGATTTTGGCTTCTTTAAGGGCCTTAAGCGGGAAAGGTTGAAGCGGATGAGAAAAAGAAAGGCCTTGGCCCTTTTTCTCGGTTTGCTTTTTTGTTTTTCTGGCGCTACTTTTGCCGAAGAGCTCCAGCCAGGCGACGCGGACTGGAAGCCTACGCCGCCTCCCGGCTCAGATGAAGCCGTTGCCACCCAAAAAGCCCTGGACGATGCGGAGCGTACTCTTCCGGGCGGAAGGATCAAGTTAAGCGGCCACTACCGCCTCGCGGCCGGTGCTGACACCGATGATTTTATCGTGAACGACGCCAATGCCGACCTCCAGGAAAAAAACTTTCGTTATGTCTTTGGTGAGGACCTGAATAACACGTTTGACCCGGCGCTTTACAGTCAACTTCTCCTTAATATTGATTTTATGCCGGCCGACAAATGGGACATTTACACTCAAATTGTAAACGATCCTTGGTCCTGGGTCGGTACCACCGGCGAGCAGGTCCAGCAGAGCGACATCGGTGGTGAGACGCTTCGCTATAATCTTAAGTATTTCGGCGCGAATAATTCGACGATCGGAGAAATTTATCGTTCAGATGTATCAGACTCCATCGGGTTTCCTGTTATCAAGGTGGTCGACGGTCACCTGACTTCCGGTACCACCGTACACGGTTTTTTTGATTACAATCCTGCCACCGGCGGTATCCCGTTCACAATTCCGCCGCTCGATGTGGATTATGAATACCGTCCTATCCGCAAGCTTTGGGCGGATTACACAGAGGACCAATGGCATGCGCGTTTTTTCGCTCTAGCCGATGAGCGGCAGGCGCTTTCGACGGACGACCCGCTGGGTCTATCCAACCACAAGGATTACTGGCAGCAAAGCCCCTGGCTTTACCAGTACAAGCCCATCCAATTTTTTTCTGACCATTCCCTGAAGCGTGGATACTACGATGATACTCTTTCGTTCCTTGCTCGCGACTCTGAAGGAAACCGGCTTGTGCTCTTGCGTGGCGCATCGTTTGAAGGTGATTTTGATGAGACCTATTTTGCCGGAACGGTGGCCGCGCCCTACACGCCTTGGGACGAGGATTTCTTCAACGCGGACAACATCCCGGGTGCGTTTCGTCTGAAACACCGCATCGGCGACGACCTGACCGTTGGAGCGACATATACTTTTCGCAGCGGACTCATCAATCATAGTATCGCCGATTTTGGCCAGGCAGGCGGTGTAGACATGAAATACCAGATCAACGAAGCATCAGATATTCAGACGCAAGTCGCGATGTCTCATCGCGAGCGCGAGCTGCTCTCCGATGATCCTATCCAGCAATCAGAGGAAGGGTACGCCTATAAGTTTGCCTACAATAAGACGACCGAGATCCCTGAGCAGGACCGTACGTCGTCGCTGGAGGTAGGTTATGCGCAGATGGATCGCGAGTTTGACCCGCTTTTGTCCCGCTATACAAACACGCGCGATGACCACTTTTGGGGAAATCATCTGTCTTTCCAGGAATACAGTCCCGACCTTGAGGCTTTCCGTATCGGAGACGGCTTGGATCGTAACCGTATCGTGGTACGCACTCGATGGAAGGAAAAATTGTTTAGTGAGCGCTTCCAGAACTTGCTCGACGCGCGGAATGTCCATAAGCAGCACAATCAAGCTTATCTCGAGACCGTCATTCGTGACGAGGCGACCTACAAGATCAATGACCGATGGACGGCGAAAGGGCTCGTGCGCTGGCAGGGCTTTCCGGAAACCACCCCGTACCTGGAGCCGTACTTGGCGAGCTATTATTTCGTTGGCTATGAAGATCCCGCTAGTCTGCGTATCCAAAATGTGGACGTTCCCGCAGATGCAGATGCGGACCGCTACACCTATGCGGGAGCGCTTCAATACGAACACAACGACCATTGGACTTTCGAAGGTTTTTACGAGCGCACCAATGACGTCCCAGATTTTCCCCGCGGTCTTTTAAACGGGGCGTTCCGAAATTCAAACGACCGGTTGGACGGCCTTCTTTTGGACAACGTCACGACGTTTCTTTATGGTCAGCGCGCGCTGGACGCGATTCCGCCCTACGACTATTTCAATGTTTTCCGCGAACGCATTGTGTTTAAGGCTCAAGACAACCTTAAGTTTATTGTGCATATGGCGCAGAATGGATATAAATTTGCGGGCGGCATAGACGACAATGTGAATCACGAGGGTCTGAGCATCGAATTTGATCCGACTGACAAAGTGAAGCTTTTTTTTGATTACACCCACTCAAGAGTGGTGGATTTGCCTCATTTTGTGGCGACCCAGTTTACGGAGGAGATCGTTCGAGACCACCACAACCTCTACACAAGTCTTGATTACCGGATCAACTCAAGCACCGTGTTCCGCTCCGAGTACGGCGTGTTTGGGATGGGCGCCAACACCCCTCTGGTGACCCCCTACAGCGTGACAACATTCTCTCTGCCCACCCTTGATACGGAGCATCTTTTTCGTGTATCGTTGAATGGGGACTTCTAATGCGTAAGATTCTTGTCATGGCTTTATTCGTGGCTGTTTTTCTCTCCTGCTGGCCTAAGGATGTCTGGGCTGTATTCCAACTGTCGGTAAGTCCAAGGCGGGGCGGGCAAAGTGTGCGCTTTGAGAGTGCCCAGCCAGGCGGGATTTTGCGTAATGAAGAAGTCACCATGGCGGTGGATACCGACCGCGCGGCACAATACCGTATTCTTCAAACCGCCTACCAACCGCTTACAAATGAGATGGGCAATACGATCCCGGCCGGGGCTTTCGTGATGTTTTCGCCGTCGACTCCGGTGGGCACGTTACGCGCACAACTTGAGACTCCGGTGGGCATGGGCCAGACTCAGATATACACCTCGAACAACGAGGGTGTTTCGGATGAGTTCGTGCTTGTTTTTAATGTCCGTGTGCCCGAGAACCAACCCGGGGGGATCTACCGCACGCAACTGACATTTACGGCGGAGCCTGTGAATATGCAAGCGGGTGTTTCGCCGAGCACGGCGACGATGGAAGTGAGGGTCGAAATAAATCCGAAATTTAGTATCGATGTCCTGAGTGAAAGATCCACGCGCAGTCTGGAATTGGGGCACCTCACAAAGGAACGCTTGGCCGCCCAGCAGGCATTGGTTTTTCAGATCTCGAGCAATATCGGCAGCACCTACCGGATTTTTCAACAGCTGACCGAGCCTCTTGTGTCTGCCGAGGGCGAAATACTAGACGATGCCTCGTTCACGTTTTCGCCGTCCGGAAATTCAGAAGGAAGTTTTGGGGCCGGAATGAATACGAAGGTGCCGGCCTCACAGAGCCTTTTATACACGTCGACGGAGTGGGGAGCCTCAGACCGGTTTCAGGTGCAATACTCGCTAGCTCCTGAGCTTTCAGAAAAGGCAGGAGTCTATCGTGGAAATCTTAGTTTCCATGTAGTGTCGGACTCCCAGCATGTTTCGCAGGAAGTGATCAATGTGCCTGTGTCGATAGAGGTCGAGACTATTTTTAGTCTCGACGTGGCTTTTGCACACGGAAGAGACCTTAATTTTGGCGCCCTAAAGGCGGGGAGTGAAAGGCAGGAGCGTCAGGTCGCATTCAAGGTACATAGCAATCTGGGGCAGCCCTATCAGATCACCCAGATCGTACCGCGCAAGATCATGAGCGAAGAGGGGACCGCGATAGGGAACGATAATTTCAAATTTTTCACTGAGAATGTTCGTTTGGGCACCGCCTCTACTTCTCCCCGCGTGGTCGAGCCGGGGGAGAGCGTTATTTATACCTCTGACACAAAAGGAACGCCGGAAGCGTTTACTGTGAGCTACTCCCTCGCGGTTCCTACGGATTCCAGGGCAGGTTCTTATACCTCCGAAGTGAAGTATTCCATCACAACTTTATAACTTAGTTTTCAATAAAGCTTAGTAACATATCATAAGTAGTTCATTTTACTATACTTAGAGATTAAAAATAAATTAGTCCGCTATTGAATTCCAACCTAGGCTCAGGTACACTCTTGGTATAAGTCGCTCTTTAATACAGGACTTCCTGTAAAACGCAAACTATCCCGTAAGGGTAGGGCGCAAAGCCGCGGAACCTTAGGTGCTAAGGTCAGCCGGGTTGCCAAAGAAGATAAACTTCTTTCGCGACCCGGATTTTTTGTTGGGTGCGAAATAAAAAGAAACAAAAAGGAGATAGACCCAATGAAAAAGACCCTAGCAGTATC
>JANNFA010000235.1:0-9342 GCA_031379345.1 Candidatus Omnitrophota bacterium
CGAAAGTGATGCCGATCCGTTTGGCATCCGTCGTGTTTTGGACCGCACTTTGCAGCAGCGACTCGATACTTTGACGGGCTTCCGCCTCCTCGGCACTGAAGCGGATGCTGTCCTGAGATTCGACCCAGCCCTGAGTTTCCACGACAGGCAGCACCTTTTCAGCCAGCTGAGCCTGTAACCATTTTGCAAGCGTCCCGGAATTCTTGGGGTAGACTTTGACCTGCGAGAGGACCGCTTCTGCCTCGCTTCGTTTTAAGGCGATCTTTTTAAGGATACTTTCGCGGAGGTTTGATTCCAGGGCTGTTTCTTTGGCTTGGATCGCATCCGCATGGTTGTTGGGGCCCCTCAACGTGTAATTCAATGAGATGAGGGTACGAAGATCCAGGCCGGTCGATTTCGACCATCTCAGCGCAGGAGAGAGGAATCCGCTCGAGGGAGCCACCCATGAAAAAGAGGACTTCGACAGGCTTCCCTGGACTTCCGAGGGTGTCATCAAAATACCCTTTAGTTTGTCCAACCCATATTTGGCGCGAATCTCGTCCGAGAAGACTTGGCTGATGACCGCGGCCATCCCCTCCCCTGTCAAAACCGCGGCCCCCGCCTCGCCCAGGGCCTTTTCGAGATCCTGGATCAAGAGCGCGTCCTTCTCCACATTCCGTCCCTCTAAGGCCAAACGGACCTGCATGAGGACCTGACCTTTGGTCAGCCAGAGCCGCATGTCCTCGACCGCTTTCTCGGTGACAGCCTGGATGTCTTTCACGTCGTCGTACTCTTTTTTCGTGAAGGCCCCGGTCATGAACCCTTGCGCGCCGTAGGTGCGGGAATCCTTGAAGTCTTTTTGGAAGGATCTCTTCAGCTGTGAATAATCGGAATTCAATGCACCCAGCTGTAAACGAAGGATCAGTTCTTCAAAACTGCCTTTCGTTGTTTGGCGGATCTTTAATTCCGTTTCTTTGATCTTGGCTTCATAAGCGATGAGCTCCAGATACCGGTAGGCGAATTCCAGCATGTTTTCGCCGTTGTGACGGACCGCCTGCTCGATATTCCGGATATAATTTTCTTGAAGAGCGCCGGACTTGGCCAATGTGCTGGCCTGGTAGGCGATGATCAGCCCGACGGACGCCCCAAACTCTGTTCCAGAGTTTTTTTGCGCGGCAAAAAGATCACCTTTGAGAAGAGGCATCATCATGCGCAGAGCTCTGAATGAAGGGCCCATTTCCGAACGGAGCGAAACCCGCTCCCTGCCAAGTCTGTCCATTTCCGCGTCGCGCACCGACATGGTTTCGAGACGGACCGCTCCGCTTCTAGGTTCGGATAATTGAGGAGACAGCTCTAACCCGCCCGAACGGATGACGCGGGCCAACTCCAGGACAAAGGTATCGGCGTCACTCTCCCCTAGTTTATCTCCGGAAACTTTGATGAGCGTGGCCTTGACCAGGGCTTGTGCGGCGGTCAGATCGCCTGCGACGGCGCTTTGCATGGCTTTCACCAAAGCCGCGACATATTCTTTCTTGGACATGCCCCCGCCGAGCATTTCATAGGCATTCATGAAAATGGGTCCCATGCCGAATGGCAGTTCGCCGATCGCGCGATTCAGCCGGTTTTCCTCCTCGGGATTGACGCTTAGGATCTGTTCGACCGCCGTAAGCCATTTGGCGACCTCTTTCTTGGCTTCTTCGGAAAGCTCCGTTTTGGGTTTCGCCGGCACCGCCAAGCGACGGGGGCCGCCCATCTCAGTCGCGCCCGGTTTGATGACCTTGTAGGCATCGATCGCTCTGAGAAGTTTATCCCTGGTCGGTTGATCAAGGAGGATCTCTCCCGTGAGCGTTTCCACTTTCGCGGCGATCACGCCGCCTTCGGGGTCCTGCTGAAATTTTAAAAGCGCTAAAGAAAGCGGGCTGTCCGCGACTCCCAAAAAGATCTCATCCTTGTATTCGCTGGATGTCTTGGCTTCTTTTAGAAACTTCAGATTCTGGTCAAGCGGGTGTACCTTGTCGAGATACCCCAGTCGCACCATCCAATTCTGCAGCCACTGGATCTGGTCACGGCTGGCATTCGACAATTGCATAGGGAGTCCATCCACGGCTTTCTTTTCCGCGCTTTCAGGCTCGGATCCTTTCTTGCCTGTTTTAAAGTAGTCATCGCTGGCGGTCTTCGCGGCGGCCAGGTCGGCCGTTCTTTGGCTGGCGAGAGTGGTATCTTGGGAACCTAGAAGCTTGATCTCTCTTTCCCGGTGGTCCGCGGCCTTTTTCCAAAGGGCCTTGATGACCTCCTGCAAAATTTGCGCGTCCTCGAAATTCAAGGCATCGGCTGTCTCCTTACTGACCACGACGGAATAGAAAGCCCGAAGCGACTTCTTAAGGTCTTCATCCATAGCTCTTTTGAAAGTCGGGGCCTTTTCACTAAAAATGGACGGATCCTTCGTGAGCGTGAATTTTTCTCTCAAGCTTTCCTCATGCTTCATTTCTTCTTCCGAAGGAGTGACCGTATAGCCGAGCATTTTCAATAGATCCGCCACGGCGGCAATGGCTTCATTTTTCTCGGCATAGCCCAGCTTTGTTATCAATGTTTCCAGCGCGCCTGACACCCCTTGTTTTTCGGGAGACATCAACCCTCGGAGCAACGTTTCATCACGGGTCTTTTGGTCGCGTATCTCTTTTTCCTTTGCCTGGGCTTCCTGCTGGCGGATGGCTTCCTGGCGCGCCGCTGCCTCGGCCTCTGCGGCTTTTATTTGCTCTGTTCCGGCATTTGTAGCGCGCATGGTGGCGATCTTTTCACGGAGGACGGCGACTTCTCCTTTGGCTTTTTCTTTTTCGTCTTTTTCGGAATTGACGGCCTGACGGATAGCCTGGGCCAGCGCATATTCCTCTTGTGTCAAGCGGCCCGTCGGGCTTTTCCGGAATTCCTGGTACTCCGCCTCCCGCTTCTGTATCTCAGCGGCAAGGCTATCCAGGCGCTCATCCTCACTTGTCAGGTCTTTTCCGGTCGTTCCGTCCAGCCGGCGGCGCTCGGTCTTAAGGGATTCGAATTCATTTTTTAGGTCGGCTATTTTTTTGAGGTATTCTGTTTCCTGGATCGCGAAATCGACCGTTTTGTTCAAGAGTGTGAGCGCCTGCCTCACCACTTCACGCTTGTGGTCGGTCAAGGCGTTTTCTCCTCCGAGGGTCTTTGCATGCTTTTGGGCCACAGAATCCGCGAAAATGAACGCCTTCCCCTTCACACCGCGGGAATAACCGGCATACTCAAGGGCGATCTTGTAGATCTCTTCGGATATCGGGTCTTTGGCCGAGAACGCCACTTCTAAAGCCTTGTGATCTTCCACGACCGAGGCTCGGTTCGACAGCTCGGATCTTAGGTTCTCATAGATCCGGACGGAGGCATTCAACGCAAAAAGTTCTGCCTTCAGCCCGCGTATTTCCTTTTGAAGGCTCTGGGCTCTTTCACTGGGTTTCGCGGCGGCTCCCTCTTTGTCTGCCGTGCGATAGATCCCATCGAGCTCTCGTTGGGCACTGATGAGCCTCTTCAAGACATCGAATTGCCCTTGCTGGACTTCGAGTATCTTTCGTTCTGCCCGGAGAACCTCGATCTTTACTTTCGACGCACGGTCAGTGGAAAAATCGGACGCTTTTTCAAGTTTTTGGATCTCTTCCGTGATCTTATTGATGCTCTTTTGAAGAGGATTGACGGTAAAGTTAAGAGAGTAGCTCAGATACTGTATGCGGCTTCGAATATTCTCCTGCTCACGCTCCAGTTTGAGACGCGCTTCTCGTGTCAGCTCTTTCCCGGTTTCTTGCGAGGTGAGAAGGTCTAAAAATCTCTGCGCCCAATTCCTTTCCTTTTGCGGCTCCTCCTTGGGGTGCAACCGGTCATCGATCTCTTTTGAGCGCAAATTCAGGCGGTTTATTTCGCCCGAATACATTTGCCTGATCTCTTGCATCACGGCCCCGCCGCTCACAATATCCGACGCCTGGCCGGCAAGAGAGACGACCACCATGAACCCCATCAATACATTTTTTACAAGCTTGGACTGTAAGAACCTGGATTTTTTTATCGGAGAATCCGGTTTTTGGACATAATTTCGTACGGCCAGCTTGAATGGGGCGAAGACAACCTTAAAAAATAGGGAAGCCGTATTGAAACCCAAAAGAATCGTCGCTATGAAGATGTATTTAATGAAGTACGTTTTGTTCCAACGATTCCACCTCCAGGATAAAAGCTGCTGGTAGGAGATAGGCCTATAATCCTTGGATAGACTGAATCCTGGAATATTGCGGGCATTCAAATATAAGACCATCGCCTGGATCTGTCTGGCTTTGCCGGCGATCCCTTTGAGCCTCGAGTAGGACTCGTCCGACAAAAAGAATGCTTTCCACAACCTGGAAGCAAGAGAATCATGGACCGCTGAAACTCTATCGAGCTCAGCGTTCACGATGGCTGGATTCAGGTCAAGGGCCGACTCGTCGGATGCGGCCTGACCTAATTTTTCTAGAGCTTCCGCTATTTCCGGACTTTCTTTGGCCAACGCTGCCATGATCACCGCATCCGCCTCGGCCCCTTTGACACCGGCATAAAGCCCATCGACACGGCCGTGGACTTCATTCGTAGTCCCCTCCGCGGCTGCGATGGCTTCAGCGGCTCCTGACTTCCCGATCTTTTCAGCCGCCTCTTCGCCCTCTCGCTTTATCCTTTCAATCTCAGTCTCGCCCTTGACTGCGGCCTCTGCGGGGTTTTCGGTGCGGGCGGGAGCAGGGCTTAGCGGTGTTGCCTCTGTAAGAATCGGCTCGACTCTAGGGGTCATTTCGTCGATTTTTTTCTTAAAAAAGAAGGACCGAATTTGTGTCCGGTAACGATAAGCTAAACCAGCCACGATACCAAGACCCCCAATAATCACTAGCGCCGGGATCAAATAGGGGGATTGAGTCGCCCACTGGGACGCGGAATCGATCCAGGACATGGCCGAGACCGACAACGTGTCCGACCAATGCACAGCTGAAGAAGACACCTGAGAAACAGCTTCTGAAATAACGGTCTGAATATTTACCGCTACCGCTGAGCCGCTTTGAACGGTAGATTCCACCGCAGGGGCAGGCAGGCTCGGTACAGCTTGAATTACTTGGGTGACGGTCGGTTCGATTAATTGGACGGCCGGCGTGATCGCTTCTACCGCGGGCTGAGTCGCTTGCGGCGCATTAATTGAAATCGTCTGGTTGATCTGGAGTAAATTTGGATTGGTTAGGTTGTTTTGCTGGGCGACCTGCTCGACGAGGCCGCCGCTCCCCCACAATTGTCCTTTTAGTCCTGCAAGACGGATTAATTCAGCGAGGGTTTGTCCTTGCTGGACCACGAATTCCCGAGCAGACGCAACGCTCGGAGCCAACAAGGCAAGAACACCTGTCAAGCCGGGGATCAACCATTTTTTCAAACTCAAGATCCATGGGGCAAAACTTGGTTTGTCGATTTCCGCCAACCGCGCTCCCGCCACAGGCGAGGAGTCCGCAACTGCCGGAATAGCGGCTTCTTCGGGACCGAGGCGAGCGAATGAAGAAGCAGGTGCGAGTGATATGATCTCAAGTGGAGCAACTACGATTTCGGCTAGCTGAGCCTCTGCACGAGGCTCGGCAGTAGTGCTAGGAAGCGCGACGAGCTTAAGCGAAAGCGCCTTCGGGGCCGGCGTCTCCCGGAAGACCCGCGCTTTTTCGAGAACTTTCTCGGGAGCTTTAAGTCCTAAAAAATTATAAACTCCTTTATCGATTGCCGCTTCAAAACTCTTCGGAACACTCTGACCCAAACGGGCCACTCTGGCTGCAAGGCGTGCAACGACGAATTCTCTGACCGCGTTAAAAGTAGCTTTGCCAGGAAAAGTTTCTCCGGCATCATCTAAGGCAGCCCCGAGCGCAATTTCAAGAAATTCCTCGCTCGCTGCGGGTCTTGAGGTGATGGTTCTCTCTAGCTCCGCAAGCTCTGCCTCATTTTCTTCCTGTTGGCGGCGACTTTGTTTTACAAAGCCCTTGAGTCGATTTAATTCCGCTTGGATATCCTCTGGGCTTTCGAGAATGCCCGCCCTTTCTTTTGTTATATCGATCTCATTGCCTGATAACGTCAGTCGATATTGCGTATCGCCCACCGTCACAATGCGCTCATCTTGTCCTCTCAGCTCAAACGACTTTCTCGCTTCGTCGTATCGCTGAATGACTGTTTCGCGGTCGGGGCCCGTGTAACCATTCAAATCCTCAGGAGCGGCCTTGCGTCCACTAAGCAGGACGAGCAGCGCGATCGTTTCGTCCCTGATTTGTGTGGCTTCCGGCGAAATCAGACCTTGCACAGAAAATGCAGACATAGACGCGAGGTAGAAATCCGAATCCTCGAACGCCTTCTCATATTCCTTAGGTTTCTGGGTCAAGATGGCGATGTAGGGGCGGTTTGGAGATTTGTCATCGAACTTGGGCATCACGACAAGATAAGAAAGTCTCTCACTGTCCATCAGCTTGGCGATGCCTTCGGAATGGAAACCACCAGTGATAAGCGCGGCCACATGCGTGTTCTCTTCATTCATGCGCTTCATTGTGTTCTCAAGAAGGGCCTTGTTGCGGGCCTCAGCGAATTGGTAGAACGCCTTCGCGTCCGGGATGCTTTCCGACAGAACATCAAAATTAACCCTGCCCTCGAAAGGCACGTGGTACTTCCCGGCGAGGGCCTGAAGATTGATCTGGATGTCCTCGATGTCGCAGGAAGAGCGGTTCTTTAGGAAGAACTCATAGTCTTTATCGGTCAGCGTCGTGTCGAGGAGCTGGGAAAGGATACGCGCGCAATGCGCAAGATTGGAGATCCCTCGCTCGTCGTCATTGCGGAAAAGTTTCACACGAAGGTCGTTTTCAAAACTCTCCACTTCCTCAAAGATTGCGATGAGATCGATGTCCTCATAGAGCACAACGTATTTTGCATAAAGGATCAAATCTTTGTACTGCGCGGGATCCATACCGGTGCCTTGCGAGACCTGGCTAAGATAGTAGTGGAACGCGCCAGGAGTGACTTTACCCTGTTTGAACTGCAGGGATTGAAGCACGAGTTTTTCAAGCTCTGGCTTCGGCAACTTGCGGCCCAGCTCCTCAATCAGCCCGTCGCGCTGTTTCTGTGCTTTTTTAAAGTCGATCTCTTTTTCGAGCTCTACGGTATCGGCAAGTTTTTTGAGGTTTTTATAGCCCGTATAAACCACTCCGTTGTCGAGGGCGACTTTTGAAAAATGTTCCCAATACTCAGTGAATTTGATCTCGCCATTCTTGTGGAGGAGCTTCTTATCGCCCAGCTCGAGAAGCTCCGGCGAGTAGGCGCTTCTCTGCAGGTCCGAAAGGACCTTGTTCAGCTCCTTGAGTTCCGTTCTTATTTTGAGCTTGTTCTCGACGAGAGAACGGAAGGCGTCTAGATTGCCCTTGTAAAGCTCCGGATCATCCACGCCATAGAGCTTCACTGGCTCTTTGGATATCATCGAATAGAATTCTCCGGCGGAGATCTTCCCCTCTTTGAGTAGATATTTCCCGGTCTTTTCGCGTACCTCTTCAATCGGGAAACTGGATACGAGTGACGTGTCCACAAGGTCGGACGAGCCTTCCAATGCGATAAGGTTCAAGTTGTAATTGCGCACCAGATTGTCTAGAACGGCTGTGATGCTTTCTTGTGCGCCCAGTTTGGAGTGAGCGTCTTGGATATTAATGATGACATCATTTGAGCCCTTGGCAACGACCTTACGCGTCAGGCCCGCCGAATCGGGGATGGAGATCTTGTCGAGTGAGGTCCTCAAACCGCCGGTCGAAGAAGAAGACCGTGACGGAGTGACCTCCGACCAGAGAGGAGTCCCGCCCTGGGCCGAGGCAAAATCCTGGAGCAGAAAAGCAAAAATGATAAATGCGGAGAGAGTGCGAAAGAAATTGGAGAACCTGGAGCGAAATGGCTTTTCGCCCCTTAGATTTTCGAGATTCTGGTCGGTGCCGTTCATGACCAAGTTTCCCTCATTCATTTAATAAAATTTTAAGAACTTCCTCAAAAAAGCGCCCCGCCCTAGCGAGGCCTCTTTCCACTATATGTATTATACCGACCGGTATTGGCCAATTCAAATATCAATGACATATATTTTTTAATGTAACTACCTCATATAGTTAGAGTTACAATATATTTATTGAAAAAATAGCCTTAAAAAACCGTTTTAGTCGTTTTTGTCCAAATTTGGCTTCACTCTCACCGACTGAATCCAGCGAGGGATATCCTCTGTGAATAATTTTTTAAGAAAAACCTGCAGATTTCCGCTCTTTGAAAATCGAATAATATCATTAAATAAAATGTAAAAAGCAGGCGTCACCATAAGCGTCAGGAACGTGGAGCTGAGAAGTCCGCCAATCACGGTCTTCGCGAGAGGGGACCAAAGATTCGCACTTTCCGAGCGGTCAAACGCCATGGGAACAAGCCCCAGGACCGTTGTCGAAACGGTCATTAAAATAGGGCGTAGACGATCCGCGTTTGAGAGCACCGCCGCACGTACCGGCGACATCTTTTTTTCGCGCACATAATAATTGATGCGATCGATCAACATGATGGAATGGTTCACGACGATGCCGCCCAGCATCATCATTCCGAGCATCGCTCCCACGCCGATAGAACGGGGACCCAAATACAGCGCGATCACCGCGCCGACAAGCGCCAAGGGCACCGCAACCATGATCAAGATCGGCTGATAAAAGGACTCAAAAATAGACGCCAACACAAGGTAGATCAGGACAAGAACCGCGAGGATCATGATCTTCATCTGCTGGTTTGTCTGAATAAGTGTCGGGTAGTCGCCGCCAATCTTATAAAAATATTCCTCTGGAAACGGGATTTCTTTAAGACTTTTCTTTAACCGTTCGGCGACTTTGCTCAGTGGAACCTTCCCGATATTTGAACTTACCTGGATCATTCGATTTTTATTTTTACGCCAGATCTCACTCGGCCCGAGGCCGAATTTAAAACCGGTCACCTGATCAAGCAGTACCGAGTCGCCCTTACGGTTCGTGAGGATCAGATTATGAAGATCTTTAAAGGTCTTCCGATATTTTTCATCTAGACGAGAGATCGTCTCTACTTCTCTGCCTTCTGTATGAAAAACCGTCGCACGGAATCCGCGCATCTGACCATGCACCTGGTTGCCCGCATCTTGCACAGATAGCCCGTGAAGCCCGACCTCCTTCTTGTCGACTAAAAGTTGCATCTCGGGACGGCCTTCACGCATGCGTATCTTCGTATCGGAAAGGCCCCGCACGCCCTCCATGCGGTTGGCGATAGCAATCGCGATCTCCCTCAGTTTTTCAAAACTAT
>JANNFA010000257.1:0-2526 GCA_031379345.1 Candidatus Omnitrophota bacterium
CTCTTCGTGCGTCGGGCCCAACACATTCTCTTTTCCGTGACGGTCTTTGAAGCGCAGCATGTCCTCGCCCATTATGTCGTAACGGCCGGTCTCTTTCCAGATATCGGCCGGGTGAAGCGCGGGCAAAAGAAGCTCAAGGGCTCCTGCCCGGTCCATTTCCTCACGGACGATGGCTTCTGCTTTTTTTAGAGCGCGAAGGCCCATCGGAAGGTAGGTGTAGGTCCCGCTGGCAAGCTTACGGATGAGCCCCGCACGCAGCATGAGCCGGTGGCTTTTGATCTGCGCTTCCTGCGGGGTCTCTTTGAGAGTTGGAATGAGCGACCTAGACCAGCGCATCGACGGAACGTGTGTCATTATTTTTTTATCGCCTTCATGATGTTTTCTAATATCGAAAATCGGCTCACGTCCTGCAGGATTACAAATGCCATGAGTCCCAACAGCATCACCATGCCGACCTGCGTCAACTTTTCACGTACGCGCTCATTCAGCGGCGAGCCCTTTGCTTTTTCAATAAGCATAAAAAGAACGTGTCCCCCGTCCAGGACAGGGATGGGAAGAAGATTCAGCACGAACAGACTCACGCTCAAGCTTCCCATGAAGTATAAAAGATAAGCGAAGCCAAGTTGTGCCGCTTGTTGAGTCATAAAGAAGATGCCGATAGGCCCGGTCATAGAATCCTTGAACGACACCGTGCCCGTGACCATAAGACCCAACGACATGAAGATCATCACGGTGAGTTCCCATACTTTTTGAGCGGCAAGTATCCATGCTTTTGCAAAGCCTGTTTTCACATGGATGATCTCATTGGCGGGTGCGATCCCGAGAAAAGGGCGGGATTTTTTATGGCCCGGACCGTTGGTTTCGCGGCGGATGGGCGTCACTGCAACTTCACGCGTCAGGCCGTCGCTTTCGATGGAAAGAAGGGTCTCTGCGCGTTCCACCTGCACTTCGCGGAGCACTTCGTCCCAAGTAGAGACGGTCTTGCCATTGACGGAAAGAATGCGGTCGCCCTCTTTCAATCCCGCTTTGGCCGCAGGCGTTTCGGCCAGAACCTTTCCGATCTTGGAAACCAGTGTGGGTTGCCCGGTCACAAATACCGCCACAAATAACACATAGGCCAGAAGCGCGTTCATCGCGGGTCCGGCAAGCACAACCGCCAGACGTTGCCACAGCGCTTTGCCTTGGAACTCTCCCGAAGCTCCTGTGGCCTCCTCGGGACTCTCGCCCGAGAGCTTCACAAAGCCACCCAGCGGTAAAAGAGAGATGACGAACTCTGTCTCTCCAATCTTCCGGCTGAAGAGCACCGGACCGAAACCGATAGAAAACTTCTCAGCTCGGACACCCACCATACGCGCAACAATAAAATGTCCAAATTCGTGCATGATGACGAGAACACCCAAAACAAAAATAAAACTCAAAGCGCTCAGCATAATTTCCCCGCTTGTTCAGTAGCCCATGCGTGCGCCGACTGGATCTCATCCAGATCGGGGTCGGCGATATGCCGGTGATGCGATAAAACATTTTCGATGATTTTTGGGATCTTCACGAACGGGATGCGATCCATCAAAAAAGCCTGGACAGCGACCTCGTCTGCCGCCGAAAGAACACATGGCGCACTGCCGGACATCCTTGCCGCCTCCAAAGCTAAGCCCAGGCAGGGAAATTTGCGCTGATCGGGCGGCGCAAAATGAAAACTTCCCACCCGCGCTAAATCCAGCCGCATCTCGGGCCCCGTCTTGAGACGTCGCGGGTGCGACAGCGCGTAGCAGATAGGTCCTTTCATGTTAGTGACGCCCATCTGCGCAAGCATGGAACCGTCGCAAAACTCGACCATCGAATGGATCACAGCCTCCGGGTGGATGAGCACTTCTATTCTATCGACGGGGAGTCCAAAGAGCCAACTGGCCTCAATGATCTCAAGTCCCTTGTTCATCAGCGTTGCGGAATCGACCGATATTTTCTTCCCCATCTTCCATTTTGGATGATTGATGACTTGTTGTATTGAAAGTGCGCCAAATTTTTCGGGAGCCACTTCATGCAGAGGCCCGCCAGAACCGGTCAGAATGAGCCTCGAAACATCCTCCATCCGCGTTCCCTGGAGGCACTGGAAAATGGCGCTGTGCTCACTATCCACGGGGATCAGGGAAGCTTTGGGGTTTTTTGAGAGGGCATCCATCACCAGCGAGCCGGCCATGACCAGGATCTCTTTGTTGGCCAGTGCCACGCGGCGGCCTTTTTTGAGGCAGGCCAGCACGGATAATAGCGCACTTGTGCCCGTGGAGGCCGCCATCAGGATGTCTGCATCGATCGAAGTGACGAAGGAATGGATCTTGTCCGTCTCACTTAGGATCTCGAGCTTCGGAAATTTACGACGAAGACTCGACGCCCCGGCTGGATCACGCAGATAGACGGCTTCTGGCTTGAAACGCCGGATCTGCGTCTCCATCAATTCTGCGTTCGAGCCAGCCGCCAGACCCGCCACTTCGAACTCGGACGGATGCTGCGAGATGACCTCCAGCGTATTCA
>JANNFA010000276.1:0-7265 GCA_031379345.1 Candidatus Omnitrophota bacterium
ATTCTTTTTCATCGCTTCCTCCTGGGAAAATTTGAACACCGAGTATACAACAGTCCGTCTATTTTGTAACGGCCTTTTTGGAATCCGCCTCCGAATGCGCTTCGCCCGCTGCGCTGCCATAGCGGAACAGATAGTCGCGTATTGCTGTGATCTGTTTTTCAGCGTCTCCCTCAAGGATATCGGGCATAGGGCTTTGACCGTCTGCGAAGAAGGTGGGCATCATCGTGCCCTCTTGGAGCTTTTGCGGGTCGCTCACCCATTGTTTGACCCACTCGGGTTTTAGCCGGTGCTTGGTGAGCGTGAGGTCCGGAGCGAGGAACGAGCTGCCCATGGCAGAAGTCTCCGGCGTCACCTGGTGACATTTCACACACTGGAACGTATCGAAGAGCACGTTTCCATTCTTGAGCGCGTCCTCCGTGGTTGGCGGCACGGTGTTGGGGTCGAAGGAGATCTCCTGACCCGCAAGGTGGTGGAAATAGAAAACCAACGTGCCCAGCTCTTCTTCGCTCAAACCAAAGGAAGGCATGCGATAGTTGAGCCATGGCCGGATGGTGGAAGGAGATTTCAAAAACTCGTGCAACCACTGCTCTTGGACCTTTGCACCTTCCCCATCCAATATCGGAGGAGCGGATCCCTTGTCTTCGGTGAGTTCGCGTAGGGTGCCGTTCTTTCCGTCTAAGGTATGACAACCCTGACAATTAAGTTTCGAAACGAGGAGACGTCCCTTTTCTATCTGTGTTTCGTTCAAGTCAAGCCGCTTGCGCGCCGCTAAAGGTATTTGCTCTTCGCTGAGACTCAGCACAAATGTCGTCAATGCTTCGATTTCATCCTCCGTCAGATCAAACTGGGGCATGCGTAGTTTTTCATAGTAGCCCTTGATCTTGCCGTGGTCGAAGATGCGCGACTCCTTGAGCTTTTGCGAAACCCAGCTGTGGCGCGTTTTCTCGATGTCAATAAATCCAAAATCAAATTTATGGACATCCTTACGACCTTCATCTGAAAGCTCAGCTCCGATGGGCGTTGCACCCTCGAAGCCGTTGATGGCGTGACAAGCGAAGCAACCCTGATGCGCGATGGATTTTTTACCCAAAAACTCCAGACGCTCTTCGGCGCTCATTTTTTCAAGTTCCGCCTCCGCTTGGGAGCGTTGAAGGGTGCTCTGCAGGAGTTCAAGGATCTGCGCATCGACTACGTTCGGGTCCGCCTTGGGCGCGGGGGCTTGGTCAAATTTTTCATTCTTCAAAGTCAAGAGATAGGCGGTGATGTCAGATACTTCTTTGTCGGACAGGCGCAGATTCGGCATGCGTGTGTTCGCAGAAAGATGCTTAGGGTCTTTGAGCCAGGCGCTCAGCCATTCCGGTGAAACCTTGCTTCCCAAGCCGGAAAGCTCCGGCGCAAAATGGCCCGCCTCTACGCCCGCGGCTGTGTGGCATCCCAGGCAACCAAGGGATTTCACAAGCGTTTCGCCGCTAGCGGGGTCTCCGCCTGTTGGCGCTTTTGGCAGCTCCAGAGACGTCGAGTTTTTCATCAGGTACGAGACGATGCCTTGGATGGCCGCGTTATTCTTCGCCTTGTCTTCCGGGGTCGAGGTGTTGCTTAGATGGAAAACGGCCGGCATTTTTGTTGAGGGGCGGAATGCTTTTGGATCTTCCAGCCATTTGGCCACCCATTCCCCATCCAATTTTCCTTGAATATGCGTGAGATCCGGACCGACTTTCCAATCGGCTTGGAATCCTTTGATCTTATGGCATTCGAAACACCCCAGAGACTGTGCGAGCATCCGGCCCTTGTTCAGGTTCGGCGCCTGCGGGACTTCGAGGGTGTCGTGGTGGCACTTCGCGCAAGCCGCCTCCACATGCTGAAGAGGGAGCATCGGTGTTTCCCAGTGATGAAATTCTTTCCAACCATGCTTTTTCACCCACTCGGCCTGTTGTTTTTCATCGCGGGGTGTGTGAGCGGTCTCAACAAAACTGACCGCCTGGCCGCTGCCGCCATGGCAGGCAGTGCAACCGAGCTTCTCTAAGGGGTGTGCCGAGGAGGAGCCGAGAAAAAGGCTAAGATTTGGGTGGGTTCGGAAAGGCTGTGGCGCGTCCTCAAAGCCCTTCTGGTCGATCCCAAGATGGCAGGTGGTGCAACGGTCCACTTTTTGAACTTTGGTAAAATGGTAATCGTCCTGCAAGTCCTCCAGCACGATCTGTTGGACTTTCAGTGTTGGCGCGACAAAATCCAGCATCGGCGCGTTAAGAATATCTTTGACGACTGAGGGTTTCAGGGCCATCGCGCGTTTCTCTACGAGCATTTTTTCTTCGAGAAGCTTATCGATGCTCTTTTGGGCATTTTTTTGAGCTAGAAGGAACTGAGCCGCCTGGGCGTCCTTGGCGATTTTCTCCGATTCCAAAATATCAAAAGCTTCTTTGAGCGAGCGGACCTTCGGGGATGTTTTGCTCAGTTTTTTTTCCATGTCGGAGGTTTTGGGGTCTTTATGCAGGCGATACTCTTCGAGATAATATTTATACGAGTCCTCGTATTGCTTAAGGCCCTGGTAAGCGGCTTTCGCGCGGCTGATCTTTGCGTCGAGTGCGGCAGATTCCTTGGTGAGCCTGGAGTATTCCGCTTTGTGTGTGACAAAAGATTTTTTTGTTTCCGCCAGAGTTTTTTGTAGGATCTCCAGCTCCTTCGAGTCTACGCCTGAGGAGACTTTTTTAACCTCTTCCTGAGCCTTTTTATACTTGAGAGCACTGAATTGTTTCTGATAATTTTTCCATTCACGTTGGTAGTCCAGATAGACGATCGCGCCAAGGCTTCCTGTGAGAAGGAGGCTCACAATAGCGAACCACATGAAAGTTTTGGAGATGCTGTAAAGCGAGGGAGACTGTTTGGCCATTAGATATTAAAGAATATTTCTGGGATGGCGACGAGATATTTAAGGTTGAAGGCCCATCGGAGATACATTTTAATAGGCAGCGATGCCATCATTAAAATAAGCATCACAAGGATCGCATAGCGTGCCGGATCCAATTTTTTGAAAGTATTTTTTAGGATCGTTTTTGCCAGGATGGCCGGAGTCACGATGAAATAGGCGGCTAAGAGTAGAAAGCCAGGAAGCTCACGTGTCAGCCAGAACTTAGGAAGTCCCCACCCCAACCACTTGATGTAAACGAGCTCCGAAAGGTTTACGTTGAGTAGCGGCACGACCTTGTGCACGTCCCAGACCTCGAAGGGCCCAAAGAAGTTCCAGTTTGGACCGCGCATAAAGGTTCCCATGATGATAAGGAGCATCCAAAGGATCCAAAATCCAAAAAGAAAAGCGATGATCGGCCCGCGTCGTGCTTTGAATGAATAAAATCCGGAAGTGGACGGATCGCGGTCTATATAAGGAAGGGCGCAAAGCCCGATGATGATAAATGTGGGCAGGAGAACCCCTGCGATCCAAGGATCAAAGTAGACCAGCATCTCTTGCAGACCCAGAAAATACCAGGGCGCTTTGCTGGGATTGGGTGAAACGGTTGGGTTGGCAGGGCCCTCCAGCGGCGCCTTGAGAAGGATAGACCAAAGCACCAACACAACGGCATAAGCCAAGGCGGCTACGAATTCGATGAATATGAGATAAGGAAAAACGAGGACCTTCTCATCGGACTCCAATTTCTCGATTGTCGGCTCCCCTCTTTCCATGCGCATGTCATTGACGACAGCTTTACGCATAGCGAACCAGGTGAAATAGGCAAAAATAAAGATCCCCGCGACGATCGGCACGTTGTCCGGGGTGCCGACAATGTCTCGGAAGTGGTCGTCTGTGAGGCCGAATCCAAAGAAAGCCAGCCCGATAGTGGCCAGCGCAATGCTGACCCTCGGAGAGGTCATGACCCGAGGAATGGACACAAAGAGCGCAAAAAGCGCCGTGACGGCCGTAAAAATGACGACCGGCGACGAAACGGAGTTGATAAGTTCTTTAAAGTGGGCCACTGATGCCGCCGTCTTTTCGGATTCTCCAGAAATGTACGGAGATCAGGATGACCAGCACGGTCGGAATCGCGACGCAGTGCAGGATGTAGAAGCGAAGCAGAGTCCCCGCCCCCACGAAACGCCCGCCCAAAAGGGCAAAGCGAACGTCGCTGCCGGAAGTTACCAGCTGGATATCCCCTAATTTTAAAAGCGCTGAGCCGGGGCCTTCATGCCCCAAGAAAGGTGTTGCGCGCGCCATGTTGGAGCCCACGGTGATCGCCCACATCGCCAGCTGGTCCCAGGGAAGCAGGTAACCCGTAAAACTGAGCAACATGGTGAGGACCAAAAGAATCACGCCGATGACCCAGTTGAACTCGCGGGGCGGCTTGTACGAACCCGTCATAAATACGCGGAACATGTGGAGCCACACGGTGATGATCATGGCGTGCGCGCCCCAACGGTGCAGTTCGCGCATGATACCAAAGGGGACGTGGTCGCGCAGAGCCATGATGTCGTCGTAGGCATGCTCCACGGTGGGCCGGTAATAAAACATGAGGAGGATACCGCTTACGACCAAAGTTAAAAAAACAAAAAAGGACAGGCCTCCCGCGCACCAGGTGAATCCGAATCGAGCGCCGGATTTACGGACTTTGACCGGATGGAGATGGAAAAACACGTTCGTCATCACGGACAGCGCGCGGTCACGTTCCGAGGTTGAGTACCCATGCCGGAACATGGATTTGTAAAGCTGTGTTTCGGTGATGTATTTTCCGAGATTGAATTTAGGTTTTGAGGGTTTTTGTTCGTCGGTCATGGGGATTCTCCGTTAAAGAGTCAGAAAGCTTTCCGCGTTGTTCCATTCCCCTTTTTCTTGCTGGTACTTTTTTGATTTATCGATAAGAATCTGCCCGTCTTCGGCGAGGCCTATCTTGTAGCGTTCGAGAGGGCGCGGCGCCGGACCTTCAAAATTGATGCCCGTCTTATAGAAGCCGCTGCCGTGGCAAGGGCATTTGAATTTACTTTCCGTATCAAGCCAGTTAGGCGTGCAGCCCAAGTGGGTGCAGACGGTCGAAAGCGCATAGATGCCTTCCGGCACACGAACCATCCACACCCCGAACTTTTCTTTCCACCGCTCATCCACTTTTCCGGCTTCATAATCATTCGGAAAACCTGCTTTGAAGCTTGTCGGAGGCTCGAAGACGACGTTGGGGAAAAGAAAACGCAGGATGATGGAAAGCGCGCCGCCGGTCGCGGCCGCAAAACTCACCCAGGCCAGACTGAACCAGGACAAAAAACTGCGTCGGTCGATTTTTGCAGTTGCCGCGGCCGCAATTGGAGCTTTGGCCGCAGGCGCGGGCGTGACAGGATTCGTTGGTTCGCTCATGAGTGAATATTTTCCATTTGTTTCAGAGAATCCAAAGACGCCTGGCGTACACGCAGGTTCCGGTCCCCTTTCGATATCGTTTGAAGGATTTTAATAGAGTCGGCTTTGGGAATCAAGGCTAATCCCCGCATCGCGTTGACCATCACACTTTCAATCTGGGCCTCGTCCAGATTCATTTCGCGCGAAAGCCGCTCACGTTCCAGCATGGAGAGAAGAATATCGTAGCCGTCGGTGTTCCCAAGGCGCGCGAGTGCGAGCGCAGCGTTCCAGCGAACATCGGGGACTTGATCCGTAAGCGCGCGCTGAAGGGCGGGCACTGCTGTTGTGGCTCGGAGTGCGCCCAGCACATACGCAGCCGCCTTCCTCACTTCCGGCGAGTCGTGACCGAGTTCCTTTTCAATCAACGGCGCGGCCTCTGTTTTTCCAGATAGACCCAAAGACCATATGGCATGAACGCGAACCTCCTCTTCAGGGTCGGCCAGCGCGTCTTTTAGCGCGGAATAAGCGTCCTTCGAGGGGCTATGAGACAGGGCCAACGCCATGTAGCTGCGCGTTTTGGGATCAAAATTGTTTGCATCACGCAAGACAGCGAGCATTTCGCGTGAGACCGTCTCGCTGGGTGGATTTTTAGCATTGCGGTTGAGCTCATTGGAAAGCTCAAAAGCTTTTTGCCAGCGCTTAGAAGGCGGGCTCTTTTTAAGAGAGACGATAAGAGTTTCCGGGGTTTCTGTTTCGTGCGTCATCAAGACAACGGTGCACATAAGCGCCGCCATCCCAATGACGATTAACAGCGGAAATATAAAAAGGCCAAAAAAAAGTTTTCTGCCCGAATCAGGTGCTGGGGATGTCGTATCTACCATAGTTTCAATTGTTTATGTGCTTATCTATGCCAGAATCCACGGACGGTGTCAAGCGATGTCCTGAAGCCGTGTTGTGGAGGCGATCCAAATCGTTGTGCTCACCAATGCCGCCATGAGTAAAAATGGCGCTTGCACCCTCCAGCCAAACAAAAGGCCTCCTAGTGCGGGCCCAATCACCCGTCCCATTGCCGAGATAGCCTGGGCGTTGCCCATCACGAGACCCACGTGTGACGGAGAAGCTTCTTTGGAGATAAGGCTTGTCAGTGTCGGGCCGTTGAGACTTGCTCCCACCGCCAGGAAGCATAGACGGACGACCAAGCCGGCGGGAGAATGTGCAAACGGGATCGAGAAAAGCGCCGCGACCATCAACACGTTTCCCGTAATAAGCAGTCGCTGCTCGCCAAATATTTTTACAAGAGGGCGAATGGCGCCGCCTTGAATGAAGACGGTGACGATGCCCAGCCAAAGAAATTGCATCCCCACTTGATGTGCGTTCATGCCCAAGACCTGCTTACAAAAAAGCGGAAAAGCACTGTAGAGACTGGAGTGCCCGATCATCAGGATCAAGAGACAAAGATACATCCGCGCGATGGCGTGCGAATCCTTGGAAAAGACCGAGGGCCAGAATTGACGTGAAAAAACACTCACTTTTTTGACCCGTGTTGCGTCCTCGGCCTCCCCGGGACGAAGGCTTTCCGGGAGAAGGAATGTCACGAGAAGAAAACTGCTGAAAGATAAAGCGGCTGCCGCAAAACCAGGCAGCGAGTAGGGATTTTCTGAAACGAAGGCCGCCGCTTGAGCCGGGAGAAGGCGCAGGATCGCATCGTGTACCGCCGGGAGTAAAAGAAGACCCGAGATCGCAGGCCCGAGAGCAAAGCCAATACCGAACGCAGCCCCAAGCACGCCCATTCCCTTTGCGCGTTCGGCGGGCGTGGTGACGTCGGCGATGTAAGCCTGTGCCGCTGAGATGTTCCCGCCCATGACCCCCGCAAAAAGCCGTGACACAAAAAGCATCGGGAGTGAATTCGAGAAGGCAAATAAAAGATACGAACCGGTGGAGCCTGTGGTGCTGATAAGCA
>JANNFA010000004.1:0-2262 GCA_031379345.1 Candidatus Omnitrophota bacterium
AACCTTGGAAACCAACATCCTTCAAGGGGCGGCCGGCACCGGAAATGTCTCCATGGTCCCAACAGGCGGCAATGTAGGTATTCGCAACGGCGTGGGGGCGCCGGGATCTTTACTGGATATAGGAAGTTCTGCGCTCGGTAGCGCTGCCACGATCAACGTGAATGCGGCAGGGGCGCAGGAAACAGGGATAAAATTTCAGAGCGGCGGTACGAATAGCTGGAAAATGTACCGTCCGGCTGGCTCGACCGATCTACGTTTTTATGACGGGACGGACAGGGTGACCATTGCGGCGGGAGGTAACGTTGGCATCGGTGTTGCCCCCGGATATCCTCTCGACGTAAACGGTGTCGCCAATTTCGCCAAAGTCAGAATGGCGACCAACACCGCCAATACTCCAAACGAACTCCAGGTAAACTGCGCGGGGGGGACAGGTTGTTACGCGTACGCAGTTTACTCCTAAGGCTTAAAAAATAGCGACAATTTTGTTGCCAATCCCGCCTCTTTTGTGCATAATTCTTTTACTACGCACAAATAGTTTCAAGTCCTTTTCAGTCAAAAGGTTGAGGTCTCATTGAATAACACTAAGATATGGGTTTTAATCACCGGGATTGTGGTCATTATCTCCGGTTTTTTATTGTACTTTATGGTCCGTGATCGTGAGACCGAAAAAGCCTCTTTCATGGTGAAAATTCAAGAACTCAGTGGTCAGCTCTTAGAGATCGACAAGTTGAAGGCGGAGCTAGAGCGCGCCAAAAAAGAACGCGCGGAAATAGAAGCCAAGTCCCAGAAGGACATTGCCGCGGTTGAGTCTCTCGTAGCGGAATCAAAGAAAAGCGAGTCTCTTTTAAAAGCGAAGGTGGACGCGCTCCTCAAAGAAAAAGAGTCTCTCACCACATACATGACAAATAACACGGCGATCGTGGCAAAGCTCAACAAAAAGATCGAGTCGCTTGAACGAGAGCGCGATGAAGCCCTCTCGAACGCAAAGTCGGATTCCACCGCTCCCCCGCGGGTGCGATATGTCGATCCCATGACCGATTCGCCGGAGCCCGTCCTCACAGCAACGCCGGCTCCGGGGAGGCCGATGGGCGCGAAGCTTGCAGAGGAGGAGGTGGTGGACCTTGGAAGGATCATCGTACACCCTTCGACGCATGAGGCTGCCCGCGTTGAAAACGTGAATCCTCTTTATGGCTTTATCGTCTTGTCAGCCGGGACTAACGATGGCCTTCGCAAAGACTCCGTGGTGAATATCACCCGAAACAATCGGCTCATCGCCAAAGCGGTAGTAAAGAAGGCGCGTGAGGACGTTTCTTCGGCTGTCACACTCCCCGAGTGGACGCGTGAAGAAATTCGGGTCGGCGACCTTATCAGCATCAACGCACCGACAGTACTTCCAAACTGACGGTACTTCTCGCTTGAAACCCATCAACGCAACCAAAGATTTTCTCACCAACTGCTACACGAGAGAAGCGTTCATTCCGTTCCTAAAAAAAATGGAGGAGGAGTACCTTACCAGTAAAAAGCCATTTTCTGTCCTGATGCTGGATGTGGATCATTTTAAATCGTTCAACGATAAATACGGACACATGCTCGGCGACGAAGTGCTTAAGTATTTCTCTAGCTCCCTACGCCTAGACCTTGAGGACGAAGAAAATGTGCCCTTTCGTTTCGGCGGAGATGAGTTTGTGATGGTGTTCCCGAATAAGGGCGTGAATGATGCTTGCCAGCTGGCGGCACGCCTGAGAAAAAATATTCGGACCCGTTCATGTCTTATCAAAGGCCGACAGATAAGCATCACATTCTCAGGAGGCGTCGCAGGTTACCCGTCCGACGCTAGCAATGTGGAGGATGTGGTAGAGAAAGCGGACCGGGCGCTCTATTACTCAAAAAATCATGGACGTGGACGCATCATTCGATACAGCGACCTAGCCCAAAAAGAGCTGCTCCAGCTAGTCATGGTCGTCCTGATTCTTTTGGTCGTAGGGGGTTTATTTTATTTTTACCGGGATGGCCTCTCCTCAAAAATGGGTCCGTGGTATTCCAGCGTTAGCCGATGGGTATCCCATCCTCGGCAAGCCAGTCCTGAAAATTTGCCGGCCGCGCCGGAGACACTCGCAGCGACCATTCCTGATCCTGCAGCCGGGCTCGTAACAAATGATACGCCTGCAGCGCCGGAGATCCCTCCGGTTATCAGTGAGATTCAGCTCGATTCAGGCCGCGTCGTCACAGGGGTTGTCAAACACGAAGATGATGATGTGGTGG
>JANNFA010000016.1:0-9041 GCA_031379345.1 Candidatus Omnitrophota bacterium
CGTGGAGGACGCTTTAGCGGAGCCGGACAAGTCGAGAAATTTTGGTAGGGAGATAGCAGCCAAAATGCCAATGATAGCGATAACGATGACAAGCTCTATCAAGGTAAAACCGCCCGCTTTATTACGCATGGTCATTGAGAAATTTCCTTTTAATAAATTAGTAAGATGACGTATTCACGGTGCCATCCGAAAAAGCACCTGCAACTCCGGTCGAGGTGATATACCAAAAACCGACGCTTGCATGTGTGTCGGTACCCGCCGGTGCCGAAGCGGTGGCTGTGACTCCCGAAAAAGCATTGACTGCATTCTTTGGAGCAACGGACCCCGCGAAATCAGCTGCCGCGACGGAAGTGGGGAAAGACGCGGTCACACCCCCCGTGGCGCTCTCGGCATATTTGGTGGCTAAAACACCGCGTAAGCTTCCCAGCCCGGCTTTCGTGGCGCTCGCCTTTGCGGCGCCTGACAGATCAAGAAACTTAGGCACCGAAATCGCGGCTAGAATACCGATAATGGCGATGACCATCACAAGCTCGATCAAGGTGAAACCGTAGGACGATCTATTTCTATTCATCGAAAGTCTCCCGTAACTTGATAAAAATCAATACGCAGACGTATCTACCGTGCCATCGGAAAAAGCGCCGGCAACCCCGGTAGAAGTGATGTACCAAAAACCCACCGAAGCATGCGTGTCGGTGGCACCCGGAGCCGAGGCGGTGGCGGTAACACCGGAAAAAGCTGACAGGGCGTTCTTGGGCGCGACGCTCCCTGCAAAATCAGCGGCAGCAACGGAGGCCGGGAAAGACGCAGTAGCACCTCCAGTGGCACTTTCAGCATACTTGGTGGCTAAAACTCCGCGCAGACTTCCTAAGCCTGCCTTCGTGGAGGACGCTTTAGCGGAGCCGGACAAGTCGAGAAATTTTGGTAGGGAGATAGCAGCCAAAATGCCAATGATAGCGATAACGATGACAAGCTCTATCAGTGTAAACCCTTGCCTTTGCTGAATGTGCTTATTCATTATGTCAACTTTCCTCCGATACAGGTCTGTCTATAGACTATAAACTATTCTACCGCGCTATTGAATAAACAACATAGAGTAATTATACATTATATTTATCAATAATGTCAATTAGCGAATTTAAGCGCCTATTTGTAAGTCTATGCTGCTAATCAGCTAATGGTTGAGCTGAGGTTCCAAACTGGCAGAAAGACGCCCAGAGCCAGCAAGAGAACCATCCCTCCCAGCACAAATAGAAGTATTGGTTCTATTAATGTGGAGAAGTTTTTAATCATTAGGTTGGCTTGGTCTTCATAATAGGTAGCCACATAGACTAACAATTCATCCGTGCGGCCGCTATGCTCACCGACCTCCACCATCTGAACGACCATCGGGGTAAAAAGGGCGGTATTTTTCATGGCGACGGACATCCCTTTCCCCTCATTGACACTTTCTTGAACCGTCAAGATTCCCTTCGCTATCACGCTGTTATTCAAGGTGTCTGATACTAGCTGCAAAGCCTGCAAGATGGGGACGCCTGTTTTAAGAAGCTCGGCTAGGATCTTTGAAAAACGACTCATTTGAAGAAAAAATGTCAGTTTTCCAATCACCGGCATTTTTATTTTTAAGTAGTCCCATTGGTAGCGACCGGACGGTCTAGAGATGTACCATCGGAATATAAATATTGCCACGAAGAATACAATCGTTGTCTCTAGCCAGTGATAACGGATCAAGTCATTGATAGCAAGAAGGATCAAAGTTGGTGCGGGCAGCGTCTTGCCGCGGGCGGCAAATACGTCCTTGAATTGAGGGACAACAAATGTCGTCACCACAATGAACGCGGCAGAAAGACTGAAGAGTGTAATCGCGGGATAAATAGTAGCCGAACGTATCTTTTCTTTCGTGCGAGCCTCAAACTCCCCCATTTCGGATAGTTCATAGAAGATCTCGTCTAGCTTTCCAGAGGCCTCACCGGCGCGTACCATATGGATGTATACCGGCTCAAAAATATTAGGCTGACTGGCCAGCGCCGTAGACAGAGAACTTCCTCCCTCGAGGTCATGAATGATCTGAACGATGACTTTGCGAAAAGTCGCGTCCGCGGCCTGCTCGCGAAGCGAACTTAGTCCGGTCAAAAGAGGTAGCCCCGCCTTTTGAAGAGTCCAAAGCTGGCGTGTGAATACATTGAGGTCTTGTCTTTTGATGCGCGGTTTGAAGAGGTCCATCGGGGACAAGCGCATTGGTTTGGACTCAACGATGCTCATTGGGAGATAACCCTGCTTCCCAAGAGCATCCGCGACAGCCTGGGAGGATTCACCCTGCATCACGCCCATGACGGACTTTCCTTTTCTATCCCGAACTCGATATGAATAATTTTGCATATTAAGTCGTGTACCTTTTGATCTCGCAGCCTGATTTAAGACGTATCTGGCCCGAGTCATGTTTGACGTTGCCGCTACCAGAGCTTGCGATGACATTGACGTCGACACGATAGATTGCTGTCACGGCCGGTGTGGCGCCTAAATCTGTGCCGGCCGCATCAAAATAATGAAAGAAATTCACGCCGCCGCCCGGGGCGTCGAATTTGATACCGGATGACGTCGTGGCATAAGGGGGAATGTTCGCCGCGGCCGCTCCGTCGAGCGCTCGCGTCACGACATGATTTACGCCATCCACACTAAGAACGACCGTGTGCGCCGTCCTCGCGGCCCCCGAGCCGCAATAATCGGCATCCACATAGTTGTAGGTGAGGCCAGTGGTTGTTGCGGCCGTGATGGTGCTTCCTCCCCCTCCTCCTCCGCCTATCGCGCAAGGCGGACCCGTGAAACGCAGACCCTTCGCAGTTTTGTCGCCGTAAAAAAGGCTCTGCAAAAGATCGGCGCCTGCGGCATTCACGCGAGTGCTTTGCGGATAATAAAAGAAAAAGTTTATCATCGGGACGGTGACAGCGGAGAAAGCGGAACCAAGGATGCCGATGAGCACGATGACAATGATGAATTCAATAAGCGTCACGCCGCGCTGCCGCTTCCTATGGTGAGCCCGTCGAACCATCATGTGCCGGTCCCGAAGGTAATGAGGTCGGACCGATACGTGTCCAAACGCAGCAACACCGCACCCGCAGCGCTGCCTTTGCGTATCCGGATGGTGATTTGGCGGATGCTATAGACTCCGCTTGTCGAGATGCTCGCCACTTCCTGGGTCGGGATAAAATTCGGAAATGCGGCGTCCGCCGACTGTGCGGTCTCCGCGGCGACTGCCGGATAAGCCGCATTATTCATGAGGGCCATCTGGCGATTTCCAAGGTTCAGAGCAATCAGATAATTACGGTTATCAATCGCCGTCCGCATTTGCGTCTGCATCGCGAGACTGAGGCCGACCAAAATCACCCCGCCGATAGCGGTCGTCATGACAATTTCAATAAGGGTAAATCCGCCTTTTTTCCTCATGGGATATTTTTCTCTCCCTCATCCCAATCGGTGATTTCGATGACGGGAACGGCCGGAGCCGCGGCTGTCGCGGGCGCGCCCGATACCTCGGCTTTGATTGTCTCCAATACTTTGAACGCACCGGACGTGGTCTGATTCACCTGGCCGGTGGAGGTCACGGTAAGAGCGCGATTACCGGGCATGCCCACGCCATTAGCCTGGGCGCCGCTCCACATCGTGACTTCGTGGGTTCTATCGTCCGACGTCGCGGTGTCCCCCGCGAAAATAAACTGACAGGTGACGGTAACAGCGCCGCCGGCGTTGGGAGAGGCATTCCACTGGATGTACGTGTTAGAGCCTTGCCAGGCGGCGCCGGCGGCAAGAGCGGTATCGGTGATATTGACCGTCGTGCCGCTGGTCGCCGTGCCGCCCGGCCATTTGGAGACGCCATTCAGTACAAAATCATTCAGGAGTTCTGCACCGGCGGGAGTCCAGCTTATTTTAACCTGAGCCAAGGTAATATTGCTGGTTGTATGCGTATTATAGATTTGCCACCCTGACAGCTTGCGAGTGGCTCCGATGGGAGTCCAACGATTGAGCGCGTAAAAACCGGCGATCGCGGCCGACCAATCGCGGTTTACAGAACACGTGCCGCCCGCCGTGTAGTTTCCGGTCGCACTGATGATCCTATACATAGGATTGATGACGATACCTGAAGTCGTGCTGCCGATACCTATCCTCGTCGGAGGCGTGCTGATCCAGTTGGTGCCGGACGTGACCACCTCTGTTGAAGTTCCTTCCACACCAACCGCGCCGACCAAAAGTTCATTCGCAAAGGTTGCCGCCATAGCAGCCGTGAGCGGGGGGTTCGTGGGTCCCGCTGTTTGCACATTCGTACCCGTGGCGGATACGTCGAATGTGTCCACGCCGGAAAAGTGGCTAATCGTGACGGCTTCGGCCGTGGTATTGGTTGTCCAGTCGATAGTGATTGTATTCGGATTGGCTAGCGCAGTAGTCAGAACACTGTACCAAATGACAGTCTTCACACTGACATTGCTGTCCGCGCCTGGGCCAACGACCACGGGCCCCCGGGTGTAGCTATTGCCGACGCTGTCCAGGACACCGGAGGTGCCGGTGCCACCCACCCACGCACCCCCGCCGCCGTCCATGGCGAAATGAATGACTACGAGGTCGCCCACCGGAATAGTGGTCGAAGCTGGAATCGTCACAGTCATAATACTGTTATTCGTGTTATTGGTCGCGGTCAGGACGGTTTTGACAAAGGCGATGCCGGGCACAACATACGCAAAATTGGATTGTAAATAAGCTCCCGCGGAGTCGGAGCCCACTTTGAAAAGGTTGTTCCCCGTCACGGTCGTATTGATGGGCGTCCAGCGGCGGGCTATTTCATGGGTCACGGCCACATCATTGTTGGTATACCACTTCCAGGCAGCGCGCATCGCGCCCGCCTGCGCCAGATAATGGGCCTTAGTCTGGTCGATGCGCAGTTGGGTCTGGCGCATGGATTGCTGCAAAACTCGATCAGACGCCAATAGCACGATACCGGCGATGGCGATGAGCATCACAAGAAGTATGAGGCCGAATCCCGACCTAGAGCCAAGCCTCACTCGTCCTCCTCGAGCGTCGCCTTCAGGACTTCTTCAATGGATGTGACGCCCTTTTCTGCCTTACGAAGGCCGTCCATCCGTATAGACACCATCCCTTTTTTCATGGCCATCGCCTTGATCTCTTTGCCGGACGAGCGGGCGAGCATCAGCCGCCGGATATCCTCGTCGACTATGAGAAGCTCATACAGACCGACGCGCTTGGTATAACCGGTCCGCTTACAATCATGACAACCTCGACCACGGTAAAATTTTGTCTGGTCGGTCTTCACGCCTAGCTTTCGGAGCACTTCTAGGTCCACAGTGTATGACTCACGGCACTTTTCGCAGATAGTACGCACGAGCCTCTGCGCAAGGACACCGAGGAGTGAACTCGAGATCAAAAAAGGCTCGATCTGCATATCCATGAGACGCGTGATGGCGCCGGCCGCGTCATTGGTATGGATCGTAGAAAAAACAAGGTGCCCAGTGAGCGCGGCCTCGATGGCGACGGTCACGGTCTCGGCATCGCGTATCTCACCGACAAGGATCACGTCGGGGTCCTGGCGCAGGATATTGCGAAGACCTGTCGCAAATGTCAGGCCGGCTTTCGTATTTACCTGAGTCTGCCGGATAATGGGCATCTGGTATTCCACCGGGTCTTCGATAGTGATGATGTTCTTGTCCATCGAGTTGATCTTGCTGAGTGCCGCGTAAAGCGTGGTGGTCTTCCCTGCGCCGGTGGGGCCCGTGACGAGGATCATCCCATAAGGCTTGGTAATTAACTGCTCGATTTTTTTGATGACCTCAATATCGAGGCCGAGCTCCCCCATGCCGAGGGCGACCTTGGACTGCTCGAGGATACGCAGCACGATATTCTCGCCGTGCGTGGTGGGGAATGTCGAGACGCGAAGATCCAGGTCCTGATTTTCGGCCTTCAGTCGTATCTTCCCGTCTTGAGGCTTGCGTGTCTCAGCGATATCCAGCTTCGCCATGATTTTGATGCGAGAGACGATGGGTGCCAACATTTTTTTTTCCAGCGTCATTTTCTCGTGCATCACACCGTCCACGCGGTTTCGGATGCGCACTAGATCGTCCTCAGGCTCGATGTGAATATCGCTGGCTTTTTCTTCCACGGCCGCCATGATAATGGCGTTCACCATCTTGATGAGGGGGACTTCGGGTATTTCCTGCTGGCCCTCTCCCCCCTGGGACGACTCCTCTCGGTTGTCGATCTTGAAAATACTATTGTCCTTCTCAAAACCATCGTCTTTCACATGAAACTTAGGCAGCGTGCGAGCGCCACCATAGTACTGATCGATGGCTTTTTCGATCATCCCATGAGTGGAGAGCACAATATCGATATCTTCTCCTACCGCTTCCCGCACTTCATCCAAAGCAAGAATATTCGTTGGGTCACAGGTCGCGACTGTCAGTTTACCTATTTTGAACACAGGGATGACGTGATGAGAACGCGCGATATTCTCAGGCAGTAACTGGATGACCTTTTCATTGATCATTAAATACTTGTCTAGATCAAGGAATGAGAGGTTGAGAACATCCGCCTCGACGGCGAGCACTTTCTCATCGCCAACAAGATTGGCGCGAAGAAGCATATTCTTGAAGGAAACTTTTGCCTTATTGGCGTCTTCAGCGATCCTCTTCGCCTGGTCTTCCTTCAGAAGTCCGCGCAAGACGAGTTCATTTTTGAGTTTTTGGTCGTGGGCTCTCAAAGGTCAGCAAAGGCTTTTCTGAATTTGTTGAAGCAGTCTTTCCATGTTGATCGGTTTCCCCAATGCCGGATAACCAGAAATTTTTTTTCCCGCCTCAGCCTCTTCAGCGGAGACATTACCTGTAAGAAAAATGATGGGGAGGTTGTGAGAGGACGTATTATTTTTCACAATGGCCGCAATCTCGGCTCCGTTCGCTTCGGGCATGTTCACATCGAGAATCAAGAGGTCCGGATTGATCGAACGGATGGACACGAGCGCCTTTGTGCCGTCGTTTTCGGTGAACACATCGTAAATCTCCGTTTTTTCCAGGGCAAATTTAAGCAATCGCGTGACGCTCTGCTCGTCGTCGATAATCAGAATTTTCTTCTTTGCCATAAACCTCCCGCTCTAAATTTTAAACTTGAAAGTCGTGTCATACTCTTTCTGCTTAATCCATTCGCGAACTCTGTTGGCCTCGGGCGTATCCGGCGAGGCTTTGATGTACTGCCGGTAGTGCCCAAGCGCCTTTTCATTGTCGTTCAGGTAGTCGTCGTAAATCACGGCAAGGTTATAGTGCGAATCGGCGTCGTCAGGGCGTATCTCCAGCACCTTCTGGTACTCCACAATGGCCGCAGGAAAATTCTGCTGCTCGGTCAGAATTACCGCTAGGTTGTAATGCATCGTCGCGGTGTCCGAGCGAAGCTTTGAACGCTCTTGGTTCTGCCCGGAAAGCTCTGAAAGCGTGCGTCTCAAATCCTTGTTCAATTCATCGGTCTTGGCCACCGCTACGAGCCATTCGTTTTCAACCAATTTTACATATTCGGTCGTCATCCCGGGGTTTGCTTTCGCCGATTTTGTCTGCTGCTCAAGATTCGTGCTGGCCTTCTTTTGCCGCGATATTTTAGTCTCTGCTTCTTTCAACTTGCCTTCCAACTGGGCGATTTTCGCGTTCTGCGCCTGCAGCGTGCTTTCCGCGTCGATGACTTTCTTCTTTAATTCCGTCTGACTCGAAACGGTAAGCGATTTGTCCTGCGCAAGCGTATTGAGCTGTTCACTCAATTTATTGATACTTGTCTTGTCAGAGAGCTCGCCCATCTTAAAGGTGTCATTCTCTTTTCGCAGAACTTCGACTTCCTGACGTAGATCCTGTGTGATGCGTGTTGTGCTTTTGAGGTTTGAGCGGAGCCTCAGGTCCTGCAAAGCGAACGCGGTCAGAGCCACCGCAGCGGCCACTCCTACATAGGTAAGTTTACTTGGTTTCTTCGAGATCTCAGGCATGGTCGTATCCTTTTAAAGGTCTGATTTTTTTCGAGTCGAACTGCGTCATGTCCTTCTCCGGACTGACAATATGAGGCGTGAGAAAAACCACGAGCTCTGACTTTTCCTTTTCTTCCGTCACGTGCTTGAACAAATTCCCTAAGTAGGGGACATCGCCCAGGATGGGTAATTTCTGAGTCGTCCGGTCGGTATTATCGCTGATAAGACCGCCGATGATGATTGTGTTTCCATCCTTCACCATCACGCGAGTCGAGGCGTTCGTCGTGTCCACCACGGGTATTTGATCGCCTTCAGGCGTCTCAAAATAGCGGTCCACTCGGCTTACTTCAGGGGCGATGTTCATCAGAATCTCTCCATTCTCGTTGATGGTCGGCGTGACCTTAAACGTAATGCCAACATCGATAAAATTCACCGTTGTGGCCGTCGATGTTCCGCTGGTGCTGGTCGTGGCCGTCGACGTCGTATAGACTTCACGGGTTCCAATGAATATCTTGGCTTCTTCGTTATTGAGCGCCGTGATACGAGGGCTGGACAAGATCTTTGCTTCACCGACAGTTTTCAAAGCCTGGAAAACAACTTCCGGGCTTTGATTGGCAGCCACACGCCCTATTACAAGTTTTCCGAACGAAGTAAGCGTGGGACTGACTGGAAACGCGGATTCAAAATTGAATGTTTTCTTTGCACCCGTCGCGCCGCCATAGGCAAACACCCTTTGCCAATCGATCCCATATTCCGTCGTCGGAGTCAGTTTGATGCGAACGATCTTTGCCTCAATTAGCACCTGTCGTATGTTTGTGTCGATCTGTTCGATAAGCTTTTGGATCTCTTCCATTTTTCCAGGAAGGGCTGTTACCATGACACGGTTGTACTTCTCGTCCGCCTTGGCCGAACCATTCCCTTTGTCATCTAGTTTTGGTGTAAGGAAGGTCACAACATCTTTGGCTTTTGCATATTTTAAATCGAACACCTGGGTTGTCTGTTCGTGATCGAGCGTCTCTATCGCTTCTTTCATCTGCTCTAGTTTCTC
>JANNFA010000028.1:0-10057 GCA_031379345.1 Candidatus Omnitrophota bacterium
AGCTCGAGAAGATGGCCCTCATGCCCTGCCACACGATGTTTCAATTCTACGCCGCGGGCGGCAAGCTTTCATGCCAGCTCTATCAGCGCAGCGCCGACGTGTTCCTTGGCGTGCCGTTCAACATCGCCAGCTATGCGCTTCTGACGCTCATGATGGCGCAGGTGACGGGCCTCGAGCCCGGCGATTTCGTCCACACGTTCGGCGATGTCCACATCTATTCCAATCACGAAGAGCAGGTGAAGCTCCAGCTTTCGCGCGAGGCGAAGCCGCTGCCTACGATGAAGCTCAATCCTGCGGTGAAGAACATTTTCGCTTTCAAGTACGAGGATTTCGAGCTCTTGAATTACGACCCCCATCCGGGCATCAAGGCTCCGGTCGCCGTTTGATCTACCACGTCGTCGCCGTCGCCGAAAACAGTGTCATTGGCAATGACAACAAGCTTCCCTGGCATTTTTCGTCCGATCTCAAATTCTTCAAGAACCTGACCACGGGCCATACCGTCGTCATGGGCCGAAAAACGTTCGACAGCATCGGCAAGGCCCTGCCGAATCGGGAAAACATCGTCATTAGCCGCGCCGCTCACGCGCCGGTGGTGGGAGTGACGTTCGTCACGAGCGTCGGGGAGGCCCTCAAAATTGCCCAAAAGGGCGATACTTTTATCATCGGCGGAGCGTCCATCTACCAGGAGACGCGCGAGGCGGTCGACGGAGTGTACCTGACGCGCATCTATGCCTCTTTTTCGGGGGACACGTTCTATCCCGGCCTGCCGGAAGGATTCCGGGAGGTTTCGCGGACCCCGTTGCAGAAGGGTCCTAAGATAGAGGTTCTGCTTTACCGGCGCTCTTAATTTGAACGCATCATCTGATTTTGATATACTAACGCGGTTATCAAAGGGGGCTGAAAGATGAAAAGTTTGAGAAATGTTTTCGCGCTTTTATCCGTGATGGGCATCATTCTTACAGGCTCAGTTTCCATGGCCCAAGGTCAGGATTATTCTGGCAACGAAGACCCGAATAAAAAGATCATCAAGAGCGGTCTTTTAGGCGCCGGCGTCGGCGCAATTTCAGCCGGGGCTTCCGGCGGCAGTGCCGGCAAGGGTGCGTTGATCGGGGCGGGAACGAACGTGATCGGAGGCGCACTACTGGATTCGCTGACGGGGCCTTCACAGTCCCAACAACCCCAATATCAGCAACAACCCCAGTATCAGCAGCAGTCTCAGCCGGTCTACGTTCAGCAGCAGGCGCCCGTGCAATCCTACACCACTTCTTCTTATCCAGTGCAGACGCAAGGCACGACTTATCGCCGGCAGGAGCCGATGTATGTCCAACAGCAGCCGGTGTATTATCAGCAGCCTCCCGCGGAAGACCCGAATAAGAAGATCATCAAGAGCGGTCTTTTGGGAGCCGGTGTCGGAGCTATTTCAGCGAGCGCTTCCGGCGGCAGTGCCGGAAAGGGTGCGTTGATCGGCGCAGGAACGAACGTGATTGGCGGCGCGCTTCTGGATTCGCTCTTAAGTCCGTCCCAACCCCAGCAACAGCAGCCCGTTTATTACCAGCAGGCACCTCAGCCTGTGTATCAGCAGCAAAGCCCAACCTATACCAATTCATCTTCTTCTTATCAGCCAAAAAAGAAGATCATCCGTAAGTATGACAGTGACGGGAAAGTAATCTCCGAAGAAGAGGTGTGGGAATAAAATCGCTTATTTTTGTTAAAGAAATTATCTAAGATAAAAGACCGGATTCTTAAGCATTCTTTGGATGTTTGAATCCGGTCTTTTATTATGGCTTTTTTGCATTTTCCCCTCTTGAAATAGCCCTGTTTCCCATGTAACTTTCATAGACATATTCGTATTAATTCTCAAGGTAAATAGGAGCTAAATGTTCAACTCAATGCGGATGGTGCGCACCGTTTCTTTCATCCTTTTACAAACCTTTATTGCCCAGCAGGTTTCCTACGCTGATGTTCTGGTTCCGCTTATCGCCAAGCAAGAGCTCCAAACAAAGCCGCGGGTGAGCCTAAAGTTCCCCGACTCTGTCGCAACAATCGAGGAGGCCTATAAGAACGGCGGCGAGAAGCTTTTCTATCTTCTTCAGGACGCCCACACCAATGAGTCTGGGCAGTACAATCTCGCCAAAGCCCTTGAGCTCATCCTCCAAAATGATAAGGACCTTAAGTACCTATTTACGGAAGCGGGCCAGGGAGGCAATTCTCTCTCATTCCTTAGGGCTTATAGGAATGACGCCCAGAGAACCCAAATAGCCAAGTCCTATATAAGGAAAGGCCTTCTCCATGGCGCCGAGTACCTTGATATCACCTCAAGCCATGACTTTGTTCTGTGGGGAGTCGAAAACCCCACGCTCTATCAAAGAGCCATCGAAGACTTTAAAGCCGTTGCCAAGGAGCGTTCTCGGTTTGATCTCTACCTCAAGAAAATCGATGCCACCCTAAGCACGATAAAGGATAGACTCGCCAACCCCTCTCTCCAAATCTTTCTTAAAGAAAGAAAGCTCTACCAGGAAAACTCCCTGGCTCTTACGGGCTATTTCATCGTCCTAAAGCGTGAAGCAGAACTAAACCACATCTCTTTAACCGAGTACCCGCACCTAAGCCTCTTAAACACCTTAAAAGACAAAGAAGAATCTCTCAATTTTACCCAAGCAAATAAGGAACATCTCGAAGGCTTAAAAACCTTGTCCCTTAAAGACCAAGAAGAACTAAAAGACTTCACAGAAGCTTCCAAGAATAAAGCCGGGAAGCTCTTAAACGACAGGGGTAGGGAAGAGGGAGCCTACTTCACGCTTCTTGAAGAAAAGTTGGCAGCAGGCAAGTACCCTGAGCTTTCCAAATACTTCGCTTACCTAAGACTCTCCCAAAGCTTAAAAGCCAATAAAGTCTTAGATGAAGTCAAAGCCCTAGAGAACGAAATCCTTACCGCTCTCGCTAGGTCAGAGGACGAGAAGGCCCTTATCAAGTCAGAGAACATGCTCGGCTATTTAAAGAAACTCTTTGCCTTCAGCCTGACCCCCCAAGAGCTTAAGGAATACCAAGACCTAAGCTTCTCCATCGAACACTTGACCGGCTTCCTGAACAAAAAAATCATGGACCTTGAAACCTACTACGACAGAGCTCTCTTCCTGGAAGAAGGCTACCAAGACATCACAAAGCACGCTGAAGACTTCTATTCTCTTACCACCCGGCGCGACCAAGCCTTCTTGGAGAATGCTCTGAAGAAGATGAAAGAGACAAGTCAGACCAAAGCTGTTCTTATCACCGGGGGCTTCCATACCTCTAATCTCAAAGCCCTATTAAAGGAAGAAGGCATCTCCTACATCTCTATCATGCCCCAGGTTCTCCATGAGACCAACCAAAAGAGATACGAAGAGCTGCTCTTAAACCAAACCATAAAAACTCTCCCGACCCTGGCCACCCATAATGGAGCCATCTCTACGGCCATGACCGAACCCTTGCTTCAACAGGCCTTGGCGGGCAACCCAGGGGCCAGACGGGCGATAGACGAAATCGCGGGGACTAGAGACTGGACTCCTAGCAAAAACGGGGCGAGGTTGGCTGTGGAGCAGCAAGTCGATGAATTGCTGCCGCTTTACGGCATTGAGCCGCTTCGAGCGAAAAATGCAGAGGATCGTTTCCAGGCTTTGTTCCCCGCATTGGTCGACATCGTTGTCGATTCTTACATAAATTACCCCAAAAATGCCATTGCGGAAAGTGAGATTCGCAGACTTACCTTAAAATATCCGGAAGTATTCAATAAGGTCTACGAGAAGCTCAAAGCCGATTATGTCATTCCTTATAAAGGGAGAACGTCCCTGGAGATAGCCACCTACCTGAACTGGTTCTTGAAAATTCCAAACACCCCGCTCAAAATTTCTAGCGGCGATGGAGCTGCTCCAGGCGCGCGACTTGCACACGCCTCGCAGGAATTTTCCATGCAGGCGTCGGCGTGGCTTGAAGCCAGGGCGAACGTTAAAATGAGGGCCGATGAAATTATATATGGGCTGGATCAATCCTTATCCGAGGGACTGCGCAACATCAGGCATCGTCTTATACAGGAGTTGGCCGACTGGGCCGGGGTTCGAGTAGCGGAAGTAAATTTAAGGCAGATATCTGATGACAAAAAAAAGGCCTTTAGAAATCACGCTCAGAGCTTGGTGGATTTTGGGAGAATTCAAATTGAGGAACAAGTCACTGAGTATGAGAAAGAGTTTTTAGGTATTCGGTTAGTTACCGCCAAGAAGCGGGTTGAAAACATGCTTGTTGTATTTCTTGATACTAAATCACGAATATCAAAAATTCGCAGAACTGCAGTAGACCCTAAAGTGAGAAAATATTTGGCTGCACATTCACTAGCCTCCGCACAAAGACCAGTTGATATTATTAGTCGGGGAGCGCGGTTGACCTCCGTTCAGAAGGAGCTGGACGATTTTGCAGTGGAATTATTTGCCGATTACTTTCGGCGAACGGGAGCCAAACCCAAGTTGTCCAATGACCTGATGACTTTGCTGAAATGGTTGGATGGCGAGATCAAAAAAAATTCAAATAGCGACACGGACGCTATCCGTTTGGTCATACGAACCTCTGTCCGCCTCCGTATGGAGTATTTGGCACACAGGTTTGCGTACACCCCAAAAATTGAGAGTAACCAACAATACCTTAAAGATACTCTGTCAGAAATTCATAAGATCTTTACAGAGGCCATGCGGGTGGTCAGTAAATACAAGGCAAATAGAAGGGAAGACGCCTCTGTAGCAGGGGACCGCATAAGGGAGCATATCGCCGAAATATTTGTGGATGTGCCCATGCCAGATCTACGGAAAGTAAGCATTCGCGTTATGCTCGAGACGATCACCCGCGTCTCGATCGAACAGGTAAATCAGAGCCTTCGATCCTCGGGTAGGGAGGGCATGTCGCCGGATAAGACTCGGCACCTAGCTTCCCTATTCAGAATTTACGTGGATAAGATGGTGAAGAATGCCCGCTATTTCGATCTGGGGTCTGAGGTGGAGACGACTGCTCTGATCCATGCGGTGGATGGCATCAACGGATTACGCTTGATGGCTTTGGAGGAAACGAATTCTGCGGGGGCACGCCTTTCCTTGAGGTCGAATATAGATAAGGTCGTTGATTATTTTGATTCCAAGAGGATCAATCGGCATATCAGCCGCCTGTCTGATGGCCATGATCAAAAGAATCAGCTCATGAGATATGCGAGGTCATTAGCGGAATCCTTGGAAACGCTAGAGGGCCGGTATTATCCGCTTGCCGACGGAAAATATCGGCATCAGAAAAATGGTTTTAATAGCCGAGCCAAGTCTAAAACCCTGGCTATCCTGAGTTCCGGCGAAAATTATGGAGACGCGGTTCAAAAACTTAGAGTGACTCTTCAAATTGTCGAACTGGCAAAAACAGCGGTCGAGAAGGACCTTCTCGATACAAGTTTTTGGGGACGGATTGTCAGTCGCGCACCCGGAGCACCTATTCAAATATATAGGGCGATGGCGGTGGATTTGAATTTACCCTATCTGCTGGATCGTGCATTGCTTATGTCGGCGGGGAATCCCGACGTTGATTTCAAGCTGACTGTGACCGGCCGAAAGGTATTGGACACTCGTTCGTCCCCGGAGAACGGTACCGGAGCTGAGGCCTTGACCCAGTGGCATCAGGACACCTTTGAGATCGAGCCTGCGGCTGACTTCCAAGCCTCGACACCAGCAATCGATGTCCCCGAGGTCGAGATCATAGACGCATCTATCAAGACCGCCGTGAAAGTAGTCGGTATCGATTGGGCGGGGACTTTGGGAGAGCTAGACGGCAGCGCGCTTTTGCCCGGAGCGAAAGACCTTTTAAAAGCGTTGAAAGAGGCTGACATCCGCGTATGGGTGATCTCATCTTTGGATCGACCCACACTCCAGCAGTATCTCACCGATCTGGGTGTCCGGGGCTTGGTGGACGGCCTAAAAGGAGAATTGCCGAAGGAGATTGCGCTGGCCGATCTGATGCGTGATTATCAGGTCAAGCCTAATGAAATAGCGATGTTGGGAGATCACCCTAGTGACATCCTCTCAGCAAGCATCGTCAAAGGTCCGGACGGAAACCGAGCCTCGATCGTGACGATCGGGGTTTATGGCGCGGAAAATTCAAAGGCTTTGTATTCACGACTGCTTCCAACGGCCGCCATCCGTGATCTTACTGGATATCAGTCCATCGTAAAATATCTTCAGTCCGGCCTTTCAACTCCAGCGACCGGCGCGAGGCTCGCCCTGAGCCAAGCCGAAGGGTTGGCGGACGGCAATTTTTACTGGTCGGATGATATCACGACCGCCTTGGGGATCGAGCCGAGCCTTGAAGGTAAGCCAAATCCCTTGTATGTGGCGCTCAGGAAAGAAGTCGGCCGCGCGGATGATGATGAAAAAGCCCTTTCCATGCGCGAGCTAAAAGAAGCGACCGGCCTTGGAAATGACGCGATAAGCGAATTCGCAAAGCGTCTCATCACTAAACACGGCCTTCCGGCTAAGGAGGTAAACGAGTTCCGCATAAGTTACGTGATGTTCGTTGTTCGTGCCCAAGAGGAGATCCTCCCGCTAAAGGAAGCTGAATCATTCCTCAGCGGCATGCCGCCGGCTGGGCAAGTCAGCGTATGGTTCAGCATCCTTAGGAATATGTGGTCCGCTAAGGGCGAAGCCGATGCGCGAGAAGTCGCGAACATGACTCCGGTCATTATGGATAAGATCGCCAGACTCGCAGATGAGGCGATCATCAATGACATGATCACAACTCTGCTAAGTTCGGAGCACGATTTGCGCAGAGAAAAATTAATGGTCCTGTCTCGATTGGCCGATCGACTTACCGAGGCTCAGTTGGAGAGGCTCTACCGCGTAGAAGGGGAGATCATCGATTCAATGATCCCGTCTATGCTGACCGCGGACCTCGATTCGCGCAGAGGAATAATAATGGATTTGCTTCAAATGGCCGATCGGATCACTGAGGCTCAATTAGAGATGATCGGCGATGTAGAAGCAGCAATAAAGCTAAGTAACGGTGAGGGCGCCTGGAGTATCTCGGAATTAATGAGATTGAAGAGGAATAAATTAACGCAACGCGGCGCTCCGCCCGCCGGCGCGAGGTTGGGGGAAGACAAACGCCATCAAGCCGTCTTAGAGGTTCAAGCGCTGCTGAATCACAGAAATATTCAGAAAGGATCTGATCCGGCGAATGACTACTATAAAACCCGCACGTTGATTTTTAGCGCCTGGTGGAACCTAACCCAGGATTCTCTGTGGAATGATGGTTTTCATGATGGAATTGCAAAAAACAAACTGGCAGAGGCCCGAATCGAGATAGATTCAATCCCATCCAACTCGAAGCAGTCGCTCTTATCTCAAGTTGATGCAGCCTTAGAGCTCGTGAGTGAATTGACCGGCGCGAGGTTGGCTCTGAAGACTTCCACGATTATTAATACCATCACGCTGAAATCGGGTGAGGAGATTCAAATCCGCCATGGACAGGAAAGCGACCTCGAAGAGGTTTGGAATCTTCAAAAAAATTCTCCGGCAGACCCAAAAATAAGACTGAGCTATGAGATCATAAAAAAACATTTAAGCCGTGGTCATGTGTTGGTGGCGGAGGGGGTGAAGGAAGGACACCCGAAAGTGTTCGGCGCGGTCTTTACTCTGATATCCAATGGCCCTGAGACCTATGAGCAGGCGATGGAGCCCGATACCTATGACCCCGAAGGCATGTATTTCCATGATTTTTGGATTCTTGGACCTTTAAAGGAGGACAAGAAAAATTTTTCGGAAGTGCCGGAAGGCTTGATTTCAACGTCTAAGGAGGTAGGGGAGACCGCCGGGAAGGTTGTGGTGGCCTACAGCCGCCCCTCGGGAGCTCTCAACAGTCTTCCCGCGCATGAAAGAGAGAATACGGCAATCCTCGAAGACAGAGCGTATCTCGCAAAAAGAATTGTTAGATACCTCATGATCACTTCCAAAGAAAACGATAAAAAAGGCGATATCGTCCCATTTCTAGACTGGCTCAGGATGAATTACAGAAGGGATCTTCTCGGAGATAGGGTGTTCGTCGATAAATTGAATCAGATCATCGCCCCTAAGCCCGGGCTGTCGACATGGAATCCTGCAGCCGATGAGCCATTTATACGATTGATCGGGTTGCTGCTGAGAAAATTTTCTAATGAAACGGGCCGACTCCCGGTCGATGCGACGTTGGGAAAAATGCATATGAAGTTCGGGGCTTTTTTATACAGGATCCGCATCGGAAGTCGTCCGGCGGATACCGAGGCACTCGGTTCGAATGTGGAAATGAGCTATGAATCAATCCCTGATCTCGAGACAGCCATCACACAGTTGAAGAGCCTACAAATCGATCCAAGCGGAAAAGCGACCACAGTCCCAACGGCCGAGCAGATACTTTATCAGCGATATGACCACGCTGCAGTCTTGATCATGAACAACTTCGAGAGAATGTGGGAAAAATTCAAGGCCATCACAGACCGCGCCGAGCGCCGGTTTGCGACGCGGGATTGGCAGGGGTCTGTAAACGATGCGAAAGAAAGGGGCAGGCTTTATTCCGAATCCTTAAATGAAACGATGTATGAGAGCACAAAGGAGAAGACTCTCGCAGAAGTCTTTACTGACCAGAATGTGGATGAAGAATCCTTTTGGGCCGCCGTAAAGGATCACTATAAAAATAAAATTAAGGACCGGTATAAAATGGATCTCAGGCTGATCTATTTTAATTCGATCAAGCGGAGATTTTTTACGCAAAAAGGACTGCCTGTATTGGACGAGGACGACCGTCTATCCCAAGTCATCGACGAGCAGCGTGAGAAAAGCCTTTATCACACCATTCAGGTGCAGGGTCAGATCACCGAATCGTTGATGAAGGATCTGCTGTCGCGCTTCTCCTTTGGAGGGGCTCGTTTTGAAGATCTTGACCGAGATGCCAAGGTTTTGGCCCTCGCTTTGTCTCAGGATCTAAAAGGAAAATACATAGAGCATATTGAAATACTCAAGCCTATTTTTTATAGGAACAAAGGAGCGTATTTGGTAGGTGGAATAAAAATCGGCAATGTGACCTTGCCATTAATCATTCCTCTTTTGCATGAAGAAAAAGGAATTTTCGTGGACACTGTGCTCGCCACCGACCTTGAGGCGAACATTCTCTTTAGCAATACGCGGACGAACTTTCGGGTCTCAGCGGAATCATTCCGCGAACTTGCCCACTACATGAAACGGATTCTAAGGGGACGCTTCTTGTCAGAAATTTTAAACAGTATCGGTCATGCTCACCCGGCTAAATTGGAATCTGCGAGGGAGCTGCGAGAATACCTTAATAAATCAAAGGAGAAATTTGTCATTGCTCCAGGTTTGGCCGGGCAGCTCATGACGGCATTTACGCTGGCGAACTGGCCCTATGTTTTTAAATTAAAACGTGATCGGGCCAAAGCGACCCGAGAGGATAAGAGTGTCGACGAGGTGCTGAAACTCTATCGCGATGCGCATCTGGGTGATCGTGTAGGAGCGGCGTTGGATACAGTCACTTACTACGACCTTACAGTCGAGCGCCGCTTTTTTAGCGAGGAAGTCTTGGAAGAATTATCCGAAGAAGCAAAAGCATCGGTCAAAATAGATGAGAAGACGGTCACCTTCAGGCACCTTCTTGTGCAGAAAAAAGTCATCCCTTTGAATCTGTATATAGGCGATACGAATGTTTCTGACGAGGATAAAAGATCGGCCATTGGGAAATACGGCTCAGCCATAAAGGCTTTGGCCGCCGCAGGCATTTGGGTGGGCGACCTCAGTATCAAGAATTTTGGATTGTCTACTTTGAATCGTGTTGTTTTGTACGATCTGGAGGGGATGGAGAGTCTTCAGGGTAAAGTTTTCCGAAAGTGGCCTGCAGCCTGGGACGAAGACATGATGGATGACGGTGAAAGGGATATCCCGGAGAGCCATGTTTTTCCTGAGGATCGATCGTGGCGGTTCCTGCTGACCAATCCCAAGCACTATGACATGCTCAAAGAGGC
>JANNFA010000030.1:0-10154 GCA_031379345.1 Candidatus Omnitrophota bacterium
TGCTAAGAGTTTCTTTTTTTCTGCAAGGCGACTCGGCCCAGACTGCGTGGCGATCGGCACGCAAGCCGTTGGCACCGAGACGCCGAACTGCGCCTCGACTTCTAAGAATTGACGAAGCGGCTTACGCGCATCCACGGCTTAAACTCCCAACGCGACGTCTAGAACCGTTTTTGCGGCATGGGGACGACGCGTTGTCTCGATAACATGAAGCGCCTTTGCGTAAAAAACGGTGTCGTTCCTATATTTCTTGATCAGGCCGGTCAATTGCAAAAATGAATCCGCGTGGCTTGCCACTCCTTTTTTGACCATGATACGGACGTTCCGAGTCTCCTGTCCGGGCACCGCGCCGATCAAGAGCATGGGACGCGCCATTGCCAGGCTTTCGGTGATGGTGAGTCCTCCGCCCTTGCCCACGATAAGGTCCGCTGCCGACATCAGTTCATGGACATTGTCGACAAAGCCGTAGAGACGGACATTCACCCGATCGCGATGCTTGGCGGCAAGACGCTCGCGCATTTTTTCATTCGTGCCGCAGACCACCAAAAGCTGGCTGGGAGGTTCTTGAATGACCAACGAGTCGACGAAGGACTCCAGCATCACCACCCCCGCACCGCCGCTTGTCAGAAGGATCGTGAACAAACCCGCGTCTAACCCCATCGATTTTCGGATGTCTTCGCGGGCAGGCGTGGTGTAGAACTTTGATTCGATGGGAATGCCTGTGACGGTGATCCTGTCCGCCGGAACTCCTCGTCGCTCAAGGTCACGCGCTGTCTCCTCGGAACCCACGCAGTAACAATCCGTTTCTTGCTCGATCCAGAAAGTGTGCGCAAGATAGTCCGTCACGACCGTGACCAGCTTCGCATTTAAGAGATTTTTTTTCTTAAGGTAAGAGGCCACCTCACAACCCATGAAGTGGGAAGAAATAATGATGTCCGCAGTAGCGTCTAAGATGAGTTTTTCTACCCCGGGCACAAAAAAATGATTATTGAGCCGTCTTAAGGGGCGCAGCAGCGAATAGATGATCGGAATATCTGCCGCGTAATAGGCAAATCCCCACAACCACGGCAGGGTACGGATGAGAAATAAATAGAGGCCGCGGTAGCGCTCACCAAACCCGTAAGACGCGTGCTTGAGCAGGTCCTGACAATCGACATGAAGCGCTCCGCGCGCCCGGCAGGCCTCCGCAACCGCTCTTGCGGCCTTCTCGTGACCGTGGCCCGCACTGGCGTAGAGAATTAGGACTTTTTTGTCAGCCACGTCGCCACTTCCAAAAGGTTTTTTTTGACGTGATCCGGCTTCACGGGGAGAGACCGCACGTCCTTCTTTTTGTTCCGGCCTGAAAGCACGAGCACCGTGCGGCATCCAAAACGACTCCCCGCCTCCATATCTTCCGCCGAGTCCCCGACAAAAAACGATTTACGGGGATCTACTCCTCGACCCTTTACCGCTCTTTCCATGAGAAGAGTCTTTGGTTTTTTGCACAGACAGTTGTCGGAGCTTTGGTGGACGCAATAATACACTTTACGGATACGTCCGCCGGCTTTGCGTATCCAGCTCAACATTTTCTTTGTAAAACCAGTCAACTCTGCGCGGGTGATCATTCCGCGCGAGACGCACCCCTGATTCGAGACGACAACGATCTCGTAACCCGCCTTCGTCAAAAGCGCGACCGCCTTTGCTGAATGCAAAATGGGCTTCATCTGGGAAGCGCGGGTAACATATTTCCCTTTTCCTGGAAACCGTACGAGCACTCCGTCGCGGTCAAGAAATATGAATTTTGTCATCTGCTCTCAACATTTCATCCGCGTGACGCACAAACAGATCCACATCCATGTCCTTCATGCACTGCTCATCAATCGGACAGATTTTTTTGTAGCAGGGCGCACATTCGATCGACGAAATAATCTTACGCCCGCGTCCGTACAACTCGATCTCCGGCGCACAAGTAGATGCGAAATAGGATAGCACTGGTGTCTTCACCGCGATCGCGATATGGAGCGCGGTCGTGTCCCCTGTGACCACCAAGTCGCAGGCCGCTACAATCCCAGCAAATACAGGGATGGGATGGCTGCCCGTATCTACGATCGGCATGCTCGCATTCTTCGATATCCATGCATTGCGTTCGGCTTCGTCCTGGCCCCCAAGTAAAAGGACTGTAGCGCCCAACTCGCCTGCAAGCTTCTCTGCCATAGTTTTATAACTTTCTATCGGCAGTCTTTTACCGGCGAACCGCGTCCCGCTCCCCGTATTGATGCCGACAGCTGGCGCTCCTTTTTTTGGACTGAATCCGCGCGCGGCCAGCGCCTCCTTCGCAAGCGAAAGGTCACGCGCCTCCGGTGAAAATTGGTACTCTTCTTTCTCAAAGCGAAGACCGACCTGTTCAAAACATATCTCCTGATAGCTTTTTTTGTTCAAGCGGAACTTGAGCTCATCATCCAGCCCTAGACGGTAGGAATAATCGCTTCGGCCGTCCGCCGCACACAGTTGACCCTTCTTATCCCGTCCGAATCCCATTTTTTGTATGCCCCGCGCTTCCATGAACGCATCGAGAGCCTCCGGCTCTTTGTCCAGATTGATCACAAGATCGTATTCTTCATTTTTCCAATCATGGTCGGATTCGAGGGACTGTAGACGGCGAATATGGGGATTACGTTCGAGCACCGAACGGTGGCGCCCCTCCACGAGCCAGGTCACGTCACAAGCGCCATATTTTTTTCGCAGTCCCTCCAAGAGGGGCGTTGTACGGAGAACATCCCCCAGCGCGCCGAGCTTGATAAGTAGAATTTTCATTTACCACCCTCCTTGGTTTTCATCAGTTCCCAATATTTTACCCAATTCAGAAAATGTACCCACGCAAACAAGACTGAAAAAATAAACCCATGCGTTCCATCCAGAAAGCCCTTTTTTCGAATATAAAACTTAAAGAAGCGTTTGAGGGGCTTCTGTTTTATTTGGAATTGCTGCTCCGCCTCTGGCAGAATGCCGCATTCCTCGAACTTCGCCTGCGCCTCACGCGTCGAGTAGCCATTGTGCCGCTGTACGAACTGCGAAACAGAGGTGAACGGATAATGCTCGACCGCCGCTTCGAGACGGCCCACCTTGCCGCGGACGAGAAGCGTTTCATGGATCACGCCGTCGTAATGAGCCCGGCCGCGGCGAAAAAGGTGAAGACTATAATGAAACCAGCCGCCATGGCGCATCCATTTTCCGAGAAAATAATTCTTTTTACGGAACTCGAAGGCGTCGAAGGTCGTCCCGCGTGAGAGCATCGCAAGCGCCGCGTCGCGAAACTGCGGTGTCGCGCGCTCGTCCGGGTCCACATGAAAACACCAATCCGACGTGGCTTTCTCCGTGCCAAGGTTCCGCTCGGTGCAAAAACGATACCCGTCCCAATGATTCTGATAAACCTTGTCTGTGTAGCCTCGGCAAATCTCGACCGTCCGGTCTTTGCTAAAACCGTCCAGCACCACGATCTCATCCACCCAGTCGGCCACGCTCTTTAGGGTGCCCTCGATGAGCGATTCGCAGTCCTTGGTCATGATGACGGCGCTAATGGTTTCGCGCGGCACGCTCTAGCTCCCACTGTTTAGCGTAGACTAAGAAGTGAAACATGCCCGCATTCACGGCCCGAAAAAGGCCCGGCACGCCTTCACGGAAAGCCTTTTCGGAATAGTAAGTCCTCCAAAAACCCCCGACCATGCGCTTTGCGGCTAGAAATCCACCATTCTTGCACCCTTCCCGGAATGATTTTTGTGCGTCTTCGTTTGTTTGCCGGTCGAGTTCGGCAATTGATTGCGTGAAATCCATGCTATCACTCATCTTAGGCGATTTTATCTATCGACTCAAGTACCTTCTGGACGGAAATCTCTGTCAAACAGCGCCGGTCGTAGGGGCAGGGGGGGAAAATAAAATTTTTATAACAAGGCCGGCATGGGACCGGTGCGGTGACCGCTTCCACAGGCGCGTCTGTCCCATAGGGCCCGTACGTTTTTTCGTCGACCGGCCCATACACCGACACGGATCTTACGCCCAGTGAATTGGCAAAATGTAAAAGCCCACCGTCATTGCCTAAAAACAGGCTTGCGCGACGAAGAAGCGCCCCGACAACGCCCAGCGGCTCACCGCAAGAAACCACGCAAGGAACGCGCAGCGCGCCTTGCACACGCTCCAGAAGAGCTTTCTCAGAACTGTCTCCCACCAGGAGGATGCCGCCTCCTGACCGCGCCCAATGATTGGCAGCGACGACAAACCTCTCGGCATCCCATTGCTTGAACACAGCGTTTGCGCCCCAACTTTGACCGCCGCCCGGCGCCAGCGCCATCCACGACTGAGCCTGGCGGCCCCCCAGCAGCGTCTCAGCTCTTTGTTCGTCGGCTCCCGGAATCTCCCACTTGAGCGAAGAGCCGCCAGAGACCGCGACGCCCGCCTTTCGCAACAAACCCAATTGCGTTTCAGCCACCGGCCTTCCTTCGTATCCGGTAAATGCTGTTTTGTGCGTCAAGAATAGCCCCCGCCCCCGGTGATCAAAACCATAGCGACGAGGAATGCCGGCTAAGAGGCCCAGAAATCCGAACTCGCGACCCAGAGAAAGGTCGAACATCTCCTCATAGCCCTCCTTTTTCCAATCCGCAATGAGAGAGCGGTATTCATTTAAAAAGCCGCGGAAGCTGCGTGAGCGCACCGAGCGAAGATGGTCCCGGTTGAATTCGTAGCTGCGCGAAATATCGGGGTTCATGCGCGTCAGAGCGATCGTCCTTTCATTGCAAAGAAAGTCTATGCGCGCATCCGGGTGGGCCTTTTTTAGCTGCGCCACAGAGTAAAATGTAAAGATTGCATCCCCGATTCCGAACGGATTCACAAAAAGGATTTTTTTCATCGCGCGAGCACCGCTTCCAAAGCAGAGAGAACCTCTTCGGTTGAAATATCCGCCATATTGCTATAGAGGGCGACGCTGCCGGCGCTCTTCGGTCCCCAGCGAATCGGATTTGAACCTGCCGTGTTTTTTGCGTAAAGCGCCACCACGGGCTTCCCGTGAAACCAGGCGATATGCACCGGGCCGCTATCGGAAGAAAGGATCGTTTTAACACGAGGCGCGTGAAGAAGTGCGGAGAGCTCTTTTAGATCGAGAGCGCCCGTCCAATCTGCCGCCCCCTCCGGCAAAAGGGAAAGCAATTCGCGCGACTGCGCCTCCTCTTCGGAGCCGCCGATCAAAACCACACGCGCCCGATTATTTTTAAGGAGCTGCGCGCAGACGACCGCAAATTTTGCCACGGGCCAGCGTTTTTCCGGGTTGCTTGTCCCTGCGTGCACGACCACGACCGGAATATCCAGCTCCGGAAATTCTTTTGTAAGGCGCTTTTCAACCGCCGAAACCGCCGCGCTATCCACAGGCAGACGCCAGGTCCCGTCCCAGGGCCGACTCCCCACACAAGCCACGAGTTTCAAATTAGAGTCCACCTCGTGCCGCCCTGCAAACGCTTTGTCATCGCTCAGGCTGCGATTGAGCAAAAAACTCCACTTCCGCCTCCAGCCCGCGCGCACCGGGATCCCTGCACGGAAGAGCATCCAGTGAAAAAATTTCTCGGCGTTTGAAACCACGCCCAGATCAAATCGTATCTTGCGAATACGGTTGATGAGTTCATGGCGGTACGCGGCATCCTCACAGAGTTTCGCATTGTCTATTTCGAATATTTCATCCACATCGGGGTGGTCCCGTAAAAGCGGCGCCACGGAGCGGTCGACCATCCAGGTCAGCCATGCCTTGGGATAATTCTGGCGTAGACAGCGCACGGCGGGAAGATTCATCAGCACGTCCCCCATACGGTCCGTGCGGATAAATAATATTCTCTCAGTAGGCATTGCGCCTGGCGAAGAAGGTCAGAAAAATAATTTTTAAATCCAAAAGAAGCGACCAGTTTTCAATATAGTAAAGATCGTACTGCGTGCGCTCTTCAATGGAAGTGTTCCCGCGGAGTCCGTTCACCTGCGCCCAGCCGGACATCCCGGAACGAATAATGTGTCGGGCCATGTAGCGCGGAATGTCTTCTTTGAATTGACTGGCGAAAAAAGGCCGCTCGGGCCGCGGGCCGACAAGGCTCATCTCGCCCTTCAGCACGTTCCAGAGCTGAGGAAGTTCATCCAGATTATTCCGCCGTAAAAAAGCGCCGATCCCGGTACGCCGGTCATCATTCTCCTTCGCCCAGACCGGACCGGTGACCGCCTCCGCGTCTGCACGCATGGTACGAAACTTATAGAGCGTAAAATGACGGCCGTCCTGCCCGACGCGTTCCTGCTTGAAGAATATGGGGCCCTTTGAATTGCGCTTGATAAGCATCGCGATCAAGGCAAATACGGGCAAGAGCGAAAGAAGGCCGCACAACGAGCAAAGAATATCTACGCTGCGTTTGAGGACACGGTTCTCCCATTCCGAAAGCGGTGAGTCGGCGAAGGAAAGGATTGAAACGCCGCCCAGATAGGAGACGTTCATCTTCGAGGTGATCAGACCGAAAAGATCTGCGATTCGGCGGAAATCCACCAACTCCTTCTCGCATTCGTAAAGAATTTTAAGCATCTGGTCGTTGGTGACAGAGGGGTCCGAGAGCAGGACTTCATGCACCTGGTATTCCTTTTTTAAAAACTCGGGCAGGTCAGAAAGGCTGCCGCGTACGGGGACGCCTAAAAAATCGGAGCCTTTCGGCCTCTTCGCGTCTAAAATACCGTACGCTTTTGCCGTGAAACGCGGATTGCGGGAATAAAATCGGATAAGCTTTTCGGCGCTCTCGTCCGAGCCGATGATGAGGACATTGCGAAGGCTCCCCCGGCGATGGTCCAGTGCCATCACGACAAGGCCGAGACAAAAACGTTCCAGCGCGATGCCCGATGCAATGGCAATACCCACCATCACAAGGAAGGTACGAGAAAAGCTAAACGGGCGAAAGAGGAACGTGATGGCCATAAGCATCACGGTGGAAAAGATGACTGATTTCACCACACGCCATGTCTCGTCGGCGAAGGTAAGCCGCGCACTTTGCCGGTAAAGTCCGTAGTAGCGGAGAAAAAACCAAGTAACGAGCACGATGAGGTGGAACGCTTTGTAGTAGATGCGGTAGTCCGTTTGGGCCAGGAGCATGGGAAACCAACTGCTTTTAAACCTGAACCAAAACGCAGCATAAAGAAGCGCATAGATCACCGCGATATCCAATAGGAATTGGATCCATGGGAGAAAGGCTTCGCGTTTCCGGCGGCGGTTTCGTATCATCAGACGATCCTGTTCTGCGAGATGCGTTGTATCATACTTTTCATTTCCATTATAAACCGGTCATTAGAAAAGCGTGCGGCGTTTTTTCTGGGTGCGTCCGGGTTCCAGCTGCGTCCCTCGAATCGCTGGATTGAGGCGGCAAGACTGTCCGCTTTAAGCTCGTCAAAGAACACGCCGGTCTCATCGCGCAGCACTGTCTCAAGCGTCCCGCCTTTTCCGTAAGCAATGACGAAACAGCCGCAGGCCTGCGCCTCCACCGGTACGATTCCAAAATCTTCTTCACCCGGAAAAAGAAGCGCCTTCGCTCTCCGGTAGTGGTCCCTCAGCACTTCGTCTGGCTGCCAGCCCATAAACTCTACGGAACCTCCGGCCAGGACCTCGAGCCGCTTACGCTCCGGCCCCTCCCCGATCACGACAAGCTTTTTCTTAAGTTTTTTTGCCGCAGCCACCGCAAGATCCACTCTTTTATATGGCGTCAGCGCCGAGACGACGAGATAAAAATCCTCCGTCCTTGCGCGGTGATCCGGCTCATAGAACTTTGTGTTTACGGGAGGGTAGATCACTTCGCTTTCGCGCGCATAACAGCGTTTGATGCGTTCACGGATATGCTGGGAGATGGCCACAAAATGGTCCACTCTCGAGGCCGAAGCGCGGTCCCAGTCCCGCAAGTGCTTGAGCATCGCACGGATCGTCCATTTCTGAAAAAAATCCTTGCGGCCGAAATATTCGTCAAAAAATCCCCAGGCATAGCGCATGGGAGTGAAGCAGTAACTCACATGCAGGGCTCGCCTGGGCTTGTTGATGCTTTTGGCCACGCAATGACTCATGGAAAGCACGAGGTCGCAGGGTGGCAGGCGAAACGACTCGATGGCAGTCGGATAAAGAGGAAGAAAACGGCGATAATTTTTTTGTGCCCCGGGAAGACGTGAAAGCCAGGAGGTGCGCACCGGATGTGAAGCGATTTCCGGCGAGACCTTGTCTTTTTCATAAAAGAGCGTGTAGATGGGGCTGTTGGGGTATTGAGCGGTCATGAGCTCCAGGCATTTTTCTCCGCCTCGCATGCCGTTCAACCAATCATGCGCAAAAACTATTTTTGGATCGGCGCTCATACCAGCGCCTCTTTGTAACAGTCCAGTGTTTCACGCGCAGCGATGTCCCAAGAAAATTGTTTTGCCCGCTCGAGGCCCTTGCGCGAAAGGGTCTCGCGCAAGGGGTCGCTCTTAAGCACATTGCATAGATGCTCTTTCAGCGCCTCTGTCTGCGTGGGATCGAATAAAAGTCCCGCGTCCCCCACCACCTCCGGCAGGCTGGCGCGGTCAGAGCTGATCACAGGCGTTCCGCAGGCCATCGCCTCAAGAACAGTGAGACCAAAGCCTTCCCAGAGGGATGGAATGACCAACGCGCGTGCTCCTCGGTAAAGATCTGCCAAGTCTTCATCTGTCTGTTCACCCAAATAGCACACGTACGCATTCGAACGCTCGAGGCGATCCAGAAGAGCCGTCTCCTTCACGTCCTTACGGCCCACGATGGCCAATTTTACGGATGTGTTTCCTTCTTTCCGAAGAGACTCGAATGCATCCAGCAACACCGGCAGATTCTTGTGCGCTTTTAAACTGCCTACAAAAAGGACATAGTCGTCGCCCAAACCGAATTTCTTCGTATTGGGTTGGGCTGCGCTGGAGGTAAAAATCCGGGATGCCGCTTCGTGGATTACCGTCACTCTATCTTGCAGCGCGGGAAACGTCTCTTCAAGGTCTCGGCGTGTAAAATCAGACACGGCGATCACCGCGCGCGCATGGCTTTGGATGCCGGCGATCAGCGCCCGCACGTAAAGACCGGCAAGAACAGAGCCGCTGAAACGTTTTTCCTTGAGGTAGATAAGATCGTGGATCGTGACGATAAGCTTTGAGCGGCAGAAAATCGGCGCATTAAAATGAGGCACATGCAGGAGCGAAACACTTCGCGAAAAGACTGCAAGCTCGATCTGTTCGGAGAGACTGTAGATCCGTGAACGGGCCTGCGAAAGATTTGCGCCGGACAATGCACTGCGAATAGCCTGATGGTCCTCCTCGTAGGCGAGGCATCGAAAATGATCGGGCTTTTCCAGGCGAAACATCGCACTAAAAAGCTCGCGGATATACCGCCCGATACCCGCATGATTCCACATGCGCAGGTCCAACCCGATCAAGCCGTTATGCGGCATGCAAACGCTCCCTGAGCCATGAAAAAACTCTTTCAGGCTGGATACCGGCCATGCAAGGATGGCCCTCGACCCCACATTCCGTAAGATGGCACGGCGAGCATGCTACCGGGTTCCTTAAAAAATCTGCGGTGTCGGACAAAGATCGCCATTTTTCAAATAGGTTCGTCCCGCTGTAAATAAAAAGCGTCGACACTTCTAACGCCGCCGCCAGGTGGGACGGTCCAGAATCCGGGCCAATAAAAAAATGACAGCTTTTAAGACGGACGAGCAGTTCGCGTAGATTCGTCTTCCCGATCAGATTAGACGCGCCCACACCTAGATGCTTTTTGTCTAACCAAGAGGCCATGGAAAGGTCGGTGCCAAGAAACAAAAACTGCGCTTCGGGAAATTTCTTAAAAACTTCCTCCAAAAAAAGAGCTCGGTTGGCCTCCGGCCAGGTCTTCGCCATCGAACCCGCGTCAAATTGCACGCCAACCACTTTTTTCCCTCCCGCCTCCGCCCCTAAACACTTGATACGCAGACTTTCTTCCGTGGAAAAATAAAGGGACGGCAGCAAAATATCGCGGCGAATGCCCAGGGCACGAAGGACATCTAAAGAGTGCTGGATTTCCGGAACCTCCTCCCGATAGCTCAACTCGCGGTGAAGCAAAAAACCAAGTCCGGTGATGCCATAGCCAATACGGTAACGAACGC
>JANNFA010000037.1:0-1816 GCA_031379345.1 Candidatus Omnitrophota bacterium
GGCATTCCTTCAGCCGAACGCACGCCGTCTTGGGCGCGCCGGGCGAGCTTGTCGATATGCATATTGCAGGGCGTCAGGTCTGACCAGGCGCTCGCGATTCCGACAATGGGTTTCGAAAAATCCTCGTCGGCAAACCCGACGGCACGCAGCATCGCGCGGTTTGGCGCACGATTGTCCCCGTGGGTGATCATGGAACTTCTTTTATTTAAAGGGGTATTTTTTGACATGGACGTCATTGTATCACAGACCGGACTTTGTGGGATTCACTGGCCAGAACCGCCTCTTCTATCCTCTTATTCTCTGGTGTGGGGATTCCCAACTGTTCCCCGAAGCGGCGGATGGCGCCGTTCAAGGCGCTTATCTCGGTGCGGCGATGCCGCCTCAGGTCCTGCAGCATCGAGGGATAGTGCGCCGCGGTGCTCGGGATCAATTTTTCTTTGAGAAGCGTGATAAAACCGTCCGCGTTAGGGGGGTCTAGCTTGATACCCTTCTTCTGGCCGACCGCATAACACTCCTCCGCCACACGCTCCATCGCCTTTCGCGTTTCGGTGGATTCTAGGATCTCTCCATAGGGCATCTCATGCAGACTGCAAATGCCGTTCAGGGCGCAGTTATAGATGACCTTCGACCAGATGTAGGTCAGAATATTCGGCACCGGCTGAGCGGGGACTTTCGCGAGGGAAAAAATACGCGCGGCCTGAAAAGCGCTCAGCTTCGTTTCAACGCCAGGGAGCTCTCCAATACGCACATCATCCGCATTCACCGTGACCTTCGCGATTCCGGGCTCGAGCTCCACTCCGAATATCACGCGCCCGATAAGATAATTCTCGGGCTTCAGCCCTTTTTCAAGAATTGTCTCAATATTCCCGAGACCATTTTGAAGAGAGATGAGCGAGGTTTTTTTACCGAGGAATGGAAGCAGCTCGTCCATGGCCTTAGCCGTGTCGAATGATTTTACGGTAAGAAGAACGAGATCGAAGTCTTTCTTGGGCACTTCCGAGACTGAGCGGTAGCATTGGAATGCCTTGATACGGTAATCGCCCCAGATGCCCGTGATGACAAGGCCCTGCTTCCGGACCGCATCCAGATGCCAGTCACGGCCCACGAGCGACACATCATGCCCCATGCGCGCGAGAAATCCGCCGAGGACGCTTCCGACACCTCCGGCTCCAAAGACGAGAATGTTCACTTAAATTCCTGCTTTTTTGTAACGAGTCTTATCAAACACGCCCGCTGCAAAAAAAGCTTTTTTGCGCTCGACGCATTTATTGCATTCGCCGCAGTGCTCGTAGCCTTTCGGGTTGAGGCAGGAAAAAGTAGATTCGAGGGGAAGTTTTTTACCAAGAGCAATCACATCTTCTTTTTTCATTTTCTGGAAGGGTGCTTTCACTTCTATCTTATGATTTAGGCCGATCGACAACACTTCTGACATCTTTTTAAGGAACAATTTCGTGCTGTCCGGAAAGGGGTTCCCCCGCAAGATGCCAATTTCGATAGAGGTGATGCCTTTCATCGAAGCGTAGACAGCGGTTTTGGCGAGCAGCACAATATTGCGCCCGGGAAGATACACAGAACTATCCTGGGATTTTGAACCGGGCGTGTGGATTCCTGTAATGCTCCAGTGGCTGTCGTAAACATCGCGCATATTCAAGTCGAGGATGACGAGAGGTTTTAGATTGTTCTGTTTCAGGCCGCGCAGAAAATTCTTAAGGCAGATCAGCTCAGTATCTTCCCATCGAAGGTGGTTTCTCACATACACCGGCGTCACGCGGTCATAGCGAGCGAGCGCGTCGTTCACAAGCACCGCACTTTCGAT
>JANNFA010000077.1:0-2178 GCA_031379345.1 Candidatus Omnitrophota bacterium
GGGCGCGCAAGGCACGCATCTGGACGTGGACCACGGCACTTATCCCTATGTGACCTCGAGCTATGTGACGGCCGGGGGCGCGTCCGTGGGAAGCGGTGTGGGTCCCAACGTCATCGATAAGGTGATTGGCGTTGTGAAGGCGTACACCACGCGTGTGGGCGAAGGCCCTTTTCCAACCGAATTTGATCCGAAGCTGATGGAAGAGATACGCAAAAAGGGCAAAGAGTTTGGCGCGACGACGGGCCGCCCTCGCCGGTGCGGCTGGTTTGACGCGGTCCTTGTCCGTTATTCATGCCTGGTGAATGGCCTGAACGAGATCGCGGTGACGAAACTCGACGTGTTGGACGACCTGAAAGAAATAAAGATCTGCATCGCCTACCGACACAAGGGAATGCTTTATCGGGAATTTCCCGCCTCGCTCACGCTTCAACGCGAGGCGAAGCCCGTGTATGAGTCGCATCCCGGATGGCTTGCCGATACTTCCCAGGCACGAAAAATATCGGACCTTCCTGTGAATGCGAGGCGATATCTTAAACGCCTTTCGGGTCTATGTGGTGCGCCGATTTCTATATTGTCGGTGGGTTCTCATGAGAAGCAGACGCTTCATCTGGAGCATAAGAATGGGCGCAACACTTTCTAAGATCCCGCGGCATGTCGCCATCATCATGGATGGCAATGGCCGCTGGGCGCAGCAGCGCGGTCTGCCTCGTGTTGCTGGGCATCGCGCCGGCGTAAAATCAGTGCGTGAAGCGGTGAAGGCGGCGATCGAAATCGGCATCCCGGTGCTGACGCTCTACGCATTCAGTCAGGAGAACTGGAAGCGCCCCAAAGAAGAAGTGTCTGTGTTGATGAGTTTGCTTGATCATTTTCTAGATAAAGAGATCAAGAACCTTGTCAAGCAGGGGGTTCGCTTCCGCGCGTTGGGACGCATTGAAGCGCTTCCGGTGAAAGTGCAAAAAAAACTTACGGAAGCCGTGGAGAAGACCGCCGCCAACAACACGCTCGTATTCAATATCGCCTTGAATTACGGCTCTCGAACCGAGATCCTTGATGCGGTACGAGAGGTGCTTCAAGATGCCCAATCCAATGCGGCCCTGATGAATGGCGCGCTCGACGAGGCATATTTTTCTGAGCGTCTTTACACGCGCGGCCTTCCCGATCCCGACCTGCTTATCCGCACAAGCGGGGAGATGCGTCTTTCGAATTTTCTTCTGTGGCAGTTGTCCTATGCCGAGATATACATCACAAAAAAAAATTGGCCGGATTTTCATAAGCAGGATCTTTTAAAAGCGGTCCGTGACTACCAGAAGCGGGAGCGTCGCTTCGGCGATGTCCACGGCTGATGCTACCTCGCCGTATCCTCACAAGTTTTGTTCTGATCTCACTCACCGCATGGTCCCTTTTCTTGGCAGACGCGTTGACGTTCAGTCTTGTCGCGTTCACCTACGTGTCGCTTGCATTGTTTGAATTTTTTACTCTGCTTCGCGCCGCGAAGATCCCCTGTTACCGACTCTTCGGTGTCGTGATGGGAGCCATCTTGCCGCTTGTGATCGCGGCGGATCATGGCGCTTCGCGATCGGGTGAGGTTTTTTTTATCGTTATCGGCTGCCTATTTCTTTTTATTCTCCAATTCTCAACAGGGAAAAATGAGGACGCACTGATCGGCATCGCACTCACGCTTTTTGGTATCTTGTACGTCAGCTGGTTTCTTAGTTTTGCGGTGAAAATACGATACCTGGAGGGAGGCGCGCTCTGGGTTGCCTACCTTCTGACGGTCACAAAGTCTGCGGACATCGGCGCGTACACCTTCGGGTCGCTGTTCGGGCGCCACTCACTTATTCCCCATATTTCTCCAAAAAAATCGGTGGAAGGGTTGTTTGGCGGGTTGTTTTTAAGTCTTCTCGTCTCCATGCTTTTTATCGGACATCTACCGAGGGAATGGAGCCTGCTTCATTTAGCCATCCTAGGCCTTTTGATCGGCATCGTAGGCCAGATAGGGGACCTTTCGGAGTCTTTGATGAAACGTTTTTGTCAGGCCAAGGACTCTGGAGGCATTCTTCCCGGCATGGGCGGTGTGCTAGATGCGGTGGATAGCATCCTTTTCACCGCGCCAATTTTTTATTTTCACTTGACGGTATTTGGATGAAAAAAAAGACAGCAAGAAAGCGTATCACGATC
>JANNFA010000097.1:0-5807 GCA_031379345.1 Candidatus Omnitrophota bacterium
ATCGAAAACAGCCTTGTTCACAACATCGCGGACATTGCTCTTGTAGCCGCGCGTCAGGTAGGCATAGGACTCTGCCACACGTTTGGGAGTTTTTTTTAGGCCCTGGCGAGCCGGGTTCTCCCCTACTTGGGTCAATAGCTCATGGATCAAAGATTCGACGGCAGTCTTCTTCATAGTTGAAGACAGATTATAAGTCGGCTTGGGGAGGGATTCAATAAAAAACCCCGCCCTTAGAGCCGGGTCTTACCGGACAAAAGGGCGGGGTAAACGAAATCGCCGAACTACTCGAGGCGAGGCTTCTCCGGGCTGATAAGCGGCTGCTTCTTCGGAATCCAGAAGGTCAACAGGTCGATTGCGCCTGCTCCCATACGGTGGATAGTCCTACGAACGCCGATTGCTCCGCCGGCAACAACACCGGTAATCTGCTCAGCCGCATCTTTACCCTTAGAGGCTTCTTCGTGCGTGCTGTCCATCGCATCCACCCAGCCGCCGGCAAAATTACGGCTGCCAGACTGGACGTTCTTAACTTGTTCTTCACCGGTTGCCACATTAGAACCGGCAGCTCCATCCGCAAATGCCGGCAGTGTTGTGCCCGCAAGGAACATCAACATCGACAGCGCGATTAATTTCTTCACTTATTTCTCCCCCTGTTTATATTAGAACGACAACTGCCTAACCTTACCATACCTAAGCTTATCAATGCAAGTGTATTCTTAGCATCCCTATATAAGCTTTACCACCTTTTAGCCAGACAATGTTAACGCCTTTTAACGGTAATTGACAAATTGTAAATCCAGGCCAAAATCACGCGCTCTCAGGAAGGCGATCGCCCCCTGCAAATCGTCAATTTTTCCTGACTGCACCCTCACCTGATCCGACTGTATCGTCGGCTGCACGCCCTTTATCTTGGCCTCTTTGATGGATTTAACGATCTCTTTAGCCTTGTCCGCCGGGATTCCATTTTGAACCTCTACCACCTGCTGAACTGAACCGCCCACATGACCCGATTCGAGTGCGCCAAAATTGAGAGCCTTGAGCGAGACGCCACGCTTGGTGCACTTCAGCTGCAGCATGTCGGTCAATGCTTTAATTTTATAGTCATTTTCGGCCTTGAGGGTGATTTTTTTTTCCTTTTGATTCAGTTCGATCGAAGCCATCGAACCCTTAAAATCAAAACGCTGCTGCAGCTCTTTTTTAACTTGCACGATCGCATTGTCCAGCTCCATGAAATTCACTTCCGAAATTACGTCAAACGAATGGTCGCCGGAACCCATCAGAGCATCTCCCTCATCGTAGCGCCGATCTCGCTTAAATTTTTAACTACTCGAACACCCCTCGACTCCAACGTCTTGATCTTCTCTTGGGCTGAACCGGAGTGTCCCGAAATAATGGCGCCCGCATGTCCCATACGCTTACCGACAGGAGCCGTGATACCGGCAATAAAGGCCGCGACTTTTTTCTTCATATTTTTTTGGATGAACTCTGCCGCCTCTTCCTCTTGGCTCCCGCCGATCTCACCGATCATGAGCACCGCCTGCGTCTCTGGGTCCTTTTCGAACATCTGGAGTGCTTCGATAAATCCGGTGCCGATCACAGGGTCGCCGCCAATGCCGATGCAGGTGGTCTGCCCGAGCCCCGCTTGCGTCAGCTGCCACACCGCTTCATAGGTAAGCGTGCCGCTGCGCGAAATGACGCCGACTTTTCCTTTTTGGTGAATATACCCGGGCATGATCCCGATCTTCGATTCGCCGGAAGTCACGATGCCCGGGCAGTTCGGGCCGATAATGCGCGAACCCGCCATTTTTGCATAGTCGACCGCACGCACCATGTCCAGGGTGGGAATGCCTTCGGTGATACACACCAGAAGCTTGATGCCCGCGTCCACCGCTTCACGGATGGCCGAAAGCGCGAAAGGCGCGGGAACGTATATCATGCTGGCCGTTGCGCCGGTCTTTGCCACGGCCTCTTTGACGGTATCAAACACCGGGATAGTCCCGACAAACGTCCCGCCCTTTTTAGGCGTCACGCCGCCGACAATTTTTGTCCCATACTCAAGACACTTCTGAGCATGAAAGCTCCCGGCCTTCCCGGTCACGCCTTGAACGATGACCTTGGTGTCTTTGTTAACGAGAACCGACATGGGAACTCCGGTAAGCTTTAGCTTCCTCCACCGCGCGGGCTGCGGCTTCGTCGATCGTCTGACAGGAAATGATGCGCAGGCCCGAATTTTTTAAAAGGTCTCTCCCCTTCTCAACATTGGTGCCCTCTAGACGCACCACCAATGGGACCTGAATCTTGATCTCACGGGAGGCCTCGATCACGCCCTCGGCAATGACGTCGCACTTCATGATCCCGCCGAAAATATTGACCAGAATCGTCGTCACGCGCTCATCCTGCAGAATGATCTTGAAGGCTTCGCGAACCATCTCAGCGGTCGCGCCGCCGCCCACGTCGAGAAAATTCGCCGGTTCGCCGCCAGCGAGCTTGATCATATCCATTGTGGCCATGGCCAGTCCCGCACCGTTCACAAGACAACCGACATTGCCGTTCATGGAAACGTAGCTTAAGCCCAGCTGCTTCGCTTTTCTTTCGCGCTCGTCTTCCTCTTCAGGGTCTTTCATGACCGCAAGATCTGCATGACGAAAAAGTGCATTGTCATCGAAAATGATCTTTGCGTCGAGTGCGATGACCTGTTCACCTGCAACAAGAGCCAGTGGATTGATCTCGCAAAGAGACGCGTCTTTCTCGACGAACAAGCGGCAGAGATTAGCGGCAATGTCCGCGATCTGCGCCGGGATCTTGTCCCCGGAAAATCCCGTGCGCACATGCGGCAGGATCGCCACTGCGGAGGGAAGCATGTCAGGCATAAAATGAATTTTATGGATCGCCTCAGGGTGCTTCGCAGCGACTTCCTCTATGTCCATCCCCCCTTGCTTGGAAAACAGGATGACAGGACTGCTGCGCGAGCGGTCAATCGTGACACTGAGATAGTATTCCTCAAGGATCTTTTTATCTTCGGTAAGGAGTATTGAGCGCACCGTTTTTGGCTCGCCTGCAGATTGGGAGGTAGAAAAAGGCTTTCCAATGAATTTTAATGCGAAGGACTTGGCCTCTTCGCCGGAATGCACATGAACCACGCCGCCGGCTTTTCCGCGGCCACCCATCAACACTTGCACCTTGGCCACGGCGGATGCCTTACCCAATTGCCGAAATGTTTTTTCCGCCTCGGCCGCATCCATGAAAACATAGCCGCGCGAAATCGGCACCTTGTAATTTTCGAGTATTTGTCGAGCCTGGTATTCGTGGAGCTTCATGCGGAGACGGAAATCAGTCTGTCAAGCTCTTCGATTCCCTGCTTTACTTTTTTCGCCGAAAGAGTGAGTGCTTTTTTTTCGTCTTCCGAAAGCGCGATTTCGATCACTTTTTCAACGCCCCGGCGGCCCAGTTGCGCGGGGACTCCAAAATAAAGCCCGTCGAGTCCGTAAGCTTCTTTTACGTAAGCGCAAAGAGGCAAGGTTTTCTTCGTGTCCTTCAAGATCGCTTCAACCATCTCTGAAACAGAACTAGCAGGCGCATAAAAAGCACTGCCTGTCTTAAGGAGAGCCACGATTTCAGCGCCGCCGTCACGAGTGCGTTGTTCAATACCCGCCAGTTCGGTTGCGGGGATAAGATCTTTCACCGGCTTGCCGCTTGCTTTAGAGTGGCTGGACACAGGCACCATGAGGTCTCCGTGGCCGCCCAACACCACTGCTTCCACATCTTTTGGCGTCATGCCAAGGCGCTCGGCAATAAAATACCGCATCCTCGCCGCGTCCAACACTCCGGCCATGCCAAACACGCGTTCGTAAGGAAAGCCTGTCGCTTTTTGCGCCAAATGAGTCATTAGATCAAGGGGATTCGTGACAATGATGAGCTTGGAGTCAGGTGCCTGCGTTTTGATGTTTTGGCAGACTTCGCGGATGATTTTGGCGTTCATGGCAAGCAAGTCTTCGCGGGTCATTCCGGGTTTGCGCGGAAGGCCCGCGGTGACAACCACGATCTCGGCACCGCGGATGTCTTCATAACGGTTTGTGCCCAGGATGCGACGGTCATGACCTTCGACCGGAGCCGCCTCCATAAGATCCAGAGCCTTGCCCTGGGGCATGCCGTCCACCAGATCGAACAGCACCACATCCGCAATATTCTTTTCAAGGATCCTCTGCGCAGCGGTTGCGCCCACCTGCCCCGCTCCGATGATCGCGACAAAAGGGCTGCGCAGTTTCATACGAGTATTTTTCCTAAGGCTTCGCTGATACGTTTGTTGTCCGCGCCGCCCGCGAGCTTTTCTGTGCAGGCTTTCATGGCGCGCCCGAAATCTTTTTTGGTGCTTGCCCCAATTTCCTTCAAAACAGTCTGAAGCGTCGCCTGAAGCTCCGAGTCCGCGATTTGTTTGGGGAGATATGATTCCAACACGAGGATCTCTTTTTCTTCTTTAGAGGCAAGGTCAGTTCGGCCGCCTTGAATGAACTGCTGGATGGATTCACGGCGCTGCTTCACCTGTTTTTGGATCACCTGCAGAGCATCCGAGTCTGAAAGCGTGCCGCCGGGTTTTTCGATCGCGAGGTACTTGATGGCCGACTTTAACATGCGCAGCGTCCCAAGGCGGTCCGCATCTTTGGCGAACATCGACTGCTTGATGTCCTGATCTAATTTTTCCTGAATATTCATTGGGGCCTCAAAAAAAAGGAGTTTGTGATCACGGGGACCACAAACTCCTTGGACGAACTTTAAGGAATTACTGTTGCGGTGTTTCTTCGGCAGCCTTGACCGGAACCTGTACGGTCTCGGAAACAGCCTGACCCGTGGCTTCAAATCCGCCTGCGATCGACTCGCCGGCTTTATTGGCGGCCTCTTCAGGCTTACCGGTCAGCGTGGCGGCCGTGCTTTCGCCGGCTTTGGAAAGATTTTCACCGGTGTTCTGAAGCGCGTTGCCCGTCATTTCACCGGTTTTTTCCGTCGCTTTCACCGGGTAATTGAAAAGGCGTCTAAAAAACCCTGTCACGCTGTTCTCGGCATCGCCCGCGGCATAAGAAGTCCCGCAAAGAGATAGAGAAACGGCGCCGACGAGAGCCAGCACAAAAAATTTCTTCGAAAAATTCGACATGAAACATCCTCCTGTTTTGCCGACATTATAGGAACGCGGGAGGGCTAAGTCAAGGAAATACAGGGAAACGAATTAGTTCTGGACGCGCAATTCGTAGGGCGCGGATTCTTTGGGGTCTGTGTTCGTGATGGCGATCACCAGTCTATCCACATCGGACAACTGCAATGAATGGTCGGAGAGCCAGTTTGGCAGACCCAGCTTCTTAGCACTTCCCCCTAAAATGAGAAGCGGTTGGATACGCAGAACAGACCCGCCCTTTGTGAATGCAAAGAGTTGAATAGAAAGAGGACGTCCTTGCCCAGCATGCTGAAGAAAAAGCTCCGGGGCTTTAGGCGCATCCGCAAAACGAACCTCTACATAATCCGTGGCCAAAGGCGAGACGTCTGCCGCGTCCGTCGCATCCCCCGCCACGGGTGCTTCGCCGAAGGCGGCGCGAGAACTCTCCCATCGCCCGATCCAATCAGTGCGGCAAACCTCTCCTAAAAATTGTTTTCCGTCATAGCCATCGCGCAGATACAGCTCACCGCGCTCCAACCATAGTTGCGTGGTGGCGATTTCATTGAGGTAAGCGCTGTCTTCCTTTAGATTAAAATCACCCAAGAGAACGGCAGCGGCATATTCAGAAAGAAGCGTGTTGAATTCGTTTCCCGTCACCTCTTCCAGC
>JANNFA010000101.1:0-2028 GCA_031379345.1 Candidatus Omnitrophota bacterium
GCAGGCACCACACACACCGCGCAGGCAGGGGAGATCTATTGGACAAAAAATGCTACCGGTAACGCGTATATTCCTGTGGATTTCGCAAATATGGAGGTTGGAACTGAGTATTTCTATCATTCCAGTTCGACCGTGAATGGGGCAGTGCAGCAGCAATTTGTTCGAGTGACCCCGCTTACCGTGGCACCCAGAGATATTCCCGTTTCGATCACTACGGATGCAGTGACGACGGCGATGCTCGCTTCCGATAGATTTAGAGACCCATCAACTGGTGCGCTTCGAGCCGGTTTTAGAGCAGATGATTACACACTTATCTCTGATACTGAATTAAACGCTATTTACACGAGCATCAACGGAACTACCGCAAGCGCGGCTGACGCCGTTGCGGGTACCAACTTTCATCTGATCTCAAAAGCGGACCTGCAAACTCTCAGAGACTTTGCGAGCGGATCAACCACGATGACGATCACGGGCGCAACCGTAGGACTCGTGGTCGCCGCCTTTGGCATGACAGGCCCAGCCTCCGACTATGAGCTTGTCACCCAAACCTCTTTGAATGCGATGTTCACGGCCATCGGCTCAGGCACAGCCGTCAATGCAGTCACCGCCACCGGCTCTGTGGCCGTGGGTTCTAACTATTATCTGGTGAAAAAATCTGATCGGACATTAGCCTCCCAGTCCACCATTTCCGAAGAAGAGTTTTCTCAACGAATCACAGGCTTGAGCTCAGCAACTCTCAACAGCGTTATCTTCCAAGACAAGTACAAAGACTCCATGGCCAGCTTTGGTGGAGCGGGTCTTTCGAGAATCATCTTTGAAGGGACCCATGAAGGGGTTATCTCGAGTTTCAGCCAAAGCCAAATAAACGGAATCTTAAACCCTCTTTCTGCAAACGCGGTTGTCTATCGCATGGCCAGCGGTGAAGAATTAACGGCTGCCGGATGCCTGAACAATGCGGGTTGCTACAACAGCTCGACAAATACCTTGCTTGGTACTTTAGTCAGCGCCAATAACATCGCTGTGGTCAGCGGGCTTCAGATCGGAAACGGCATTCAATTGAGAAGCAGCGGAGCCACCCTGAATATTTCCGGTCAGGGCATTTCGGTGGATCAAGCGACGACTTTTATCGATTCGCGCAACGCCAACTTCATCGGACTTCTTACCGCCAGCCAAGCCAACGCTCCGTCCCGGTTTTCGTATGACGCGGGGCAGACCGGAATCACCTCCAGAACCGTGACAGCGACTGTTTATGACTCTGTGAAACCACCCGAAGCGCAGACCCAACAGATTAATTTTGCCATTCAAGTCGCCGACGGAAATATTATTGCGTCTCAAGGCACGGTGAGGGCCTTTGATCAAACATATAGGACGAACGCAGACGGGACCGGCTTCGTCATCGCCGCCGGCCCGACAGTGCGAACGGACGTAACGGTATTCAACGGAAGGATCGGCGCAAACGGACAAGCGGAGACCACGATCGCGGATGTGACGACTATCGGATTTAATCTTGAAGGGTTGGAATACGGCACCTACGGCATCCAGGGAACGAGTGCTCTTTATACGTCCAATGGGACCGGCGGTAATCCCAATGCGCCATCCCTTTTTAGCGGAACGACGACCGATGGAACTCCGGCTGGCCTTGTGACAGAAGCGAGCATTCAGGATGCCGGCAATCTGTGGCAGCTTTCTAATGGAACGGTTGCGTTCCAGGGCGACAGCCTGATCCACAACAGCGTCGGCTCAAAATTGACCATCATTGGCAACACCTCTAATCTTATCGCCGGCTCGGATGCGGTGATGAACGGCGGAAAAGTCCTCTTCACCGATCTTGGTCTCCTTGAAATGGCCGGAAATACCTCCACGATACTGACGGCGGATGCAAAGGCCACGCTCGGGACCCTGACGGGCTTCCAGGACAGCATCAATTTTAATCTTGCGACTCCCGACAGTGCGACGAGCAACCTATTCTTAAATTCTCAAAGCTTTACGCCGACGGCTTCTTTGGGCCGCGAGGCACAGGATCAAGCC